>CBFHQN010000077.1:0-9617 GCA_965657765.1 Luminiphilus sp.
TTGCCTGGCGTGAGGACACTGTCGTTGCTACTTTCCAGCGTATCAGGGTAATCACTGTTGTAGTGCAGACCCCGCGATTCCTTTCGCTCCCTTGCGCAGGCGACCATGAGGTTCGAAACGAGCGTCAGATTTCTGAGTTCTAACAGCTCCCTTGTGATCGTGAAGCTCGCATAGTAATCGTCGACTTCCTGCTCCAAGATCCGCAGGTGGTTCGCTGCACGCTTCAGGCGTCGGTTGGTACGCACGATGCCAACTGTGCTTGATGACGACGGCTTCATCGGAAACTCTTACGCGGCTGTCATCCCACTGAGGTAGATTTTTAGATTTTCTTGGTAACCTATTGTTTTTTATGTGATTTGCTGCGCTCGTTGCGTATACAAAACACTCTAGAAGTGAATTGCTTGCCATGCGATTAGCGCCGTGTAGCCCCGTGCAGGCGGTCTCACCGATAACGTAGAGACCGGGCAAGTCGGTTGCACCAAACTGGTCGACGACAACACCGCCGCAGGTGTAGTGGGCTGCGGGTACAACGGGGATTCTTTCTAACGCCATATCGATGCCAAGGGCTTGGCATCGTGCTTGAACCGTTGGAAAGTGCGCCTCGATTTCTTCACGTGTTTTATGGGTGACGTCTAGATAGACGCAATCAAGTCCCAATCGCTTCATCTCGTGGTCAATCGCACGAGCGACGATATCCCTCGGTGCAAGCTCTGCGCGGTGATCAAAACGGGGCATGAATCGTTCACCATTTGGGAGGTGCAGCGTGGCTCCCTCGCCGCGCAATGCCTCTGTCAGCAGGAAGGTACGTGCCTCCGGGTTATAAAGGCAGGTGGGGTGGAATTGGTTGAACTCCAAATTAGCGACTCGACAGCCAGCGCGCCACGCGAGTGCAATACCGTCACCCGTGGCACCATCCGGATTGCTTGTGTAGAGATAGGCTTTGCTTGCACCGCCGGTCGCCAGTGCCACTGTGGGAGCACCAATCGTTTCAACATAACCAGTTGCGGTATTGAGGACATAAGCGCCCTCGACACGGTCCTCGCCACAGATAAGGTCAACAACGCAGCGATCCGTGAGTATTTCCACATTTTCACATTCAGCGATACGGTGATTCAGGGCATTTGAGATGGCGCTCCCCGTCTGATCCGCAGCGTGGAGGATTCGGCGGATCGAGTGGCCGCCTTCCATCGTCAGGTGGAACTCTCGAAATTCGTCATCCGGTTGATCGTTTCTGAGGTCAAAATCCACACCCTGTGCAACAAGCCAATCCACTACGGCAGCACTTTGTTCGACAGTAAAGCGTACTGCATCCTCGTGGCAGAGACCGGCACCAGCTTGAAGGGTGTCCTCTACGTGAGACGCCACAGTGTCGCGCTCGTGTAGTACAGCAGCCATACCTCCTTGAGCCCATGACGTTGAGCCAGAGTGAACGTCCGCCTTCGACAGGAGCCCGATGCTGAGTGAGCTCGGTAATTGTAAGGCCAGGCTGAGTCCGGCAGCGCCGCTGCCGACGATAAGAACGTCAAATTGTTTCACTTCCAAGATGGACTCCGGTGGATGGCTGCGGCAAGCTTCAAGCGCCGCGGTCGTACTATTGTTGCAAATATTGTGAACTTTTCGAAAGCGGTGAAGTCATAGAATGCAAGAATTTGCGCGACGGCTGATGTTGGCCGAGGGTTTCGACCACTAAACGCGGAGAGTTCTTATATAAGGAAGCGGTACGTTGGCACTGGGCGATGGGGATGACAAGCTTGTAAAGCGCGCCAAAAAGGGCGAATCACGAGCCTTCGATCTACTTGTGCTCAAGTACCAAGGAAGGGTTGCACAGCTTGTTGGTAGGTATATAAGTAATCACGCGGAAGTAGAGGACGTAACACAAGAGGCGTTTATCAAGGCGTTCAGGGCGTTACCCAACTTTAGGGGTGACAGCGCTTTCTACACTTGGCTTTACAGGATTGCCGCCAATGCGGCTAAAAACCACTTAGTAGCGCAAGGGCGCCGTCCGTCCTCAGATATGGCGCTTGATGACTCGGAGTCGCTGGAGGTTCCTGGTCGATTGAGAGATAACGAATCCCCAGACGAGGTTATTATGGGGCAGCAGCTGGAATCATTGATTTCAGCGACAATCGAAGGGTTGCCGCCAGAGTTGAGAGCGGCGCTCACGTTGAGAGAGTTTGAGGGATTGAGCTACGAAGAGATCGCCGAGGTGCTTGAGTGTCCTATCGGCACGGTGAGATCGCGTATTTTTAGGGCTCGAGAAGCTATTGATTTGAAAGTTGCTGCGCAACTTCAGGGGAAAGTAGGTTGAAAGAGATCGATAACAAAGAGACAGCGAGTGGTCTGCATTTGGCGTCGGAAGCAAATAGCCGAAACATCGTAGACAACGAGACCGGGGGTGCTGAGCGTGTCAGCGCAGAGCGCAGAGCGCTTGAGAGTGTATCGGCGCTGATTGATGGCGAGGCGAATGACCTGGACCTCGCGAAGGTTTTAAAGGCCGGTGACGAGTCTGAGGCGATGCGCGCATATTGGCATCGTCAGCAACAGTATCGCGCGGTCATGCAGTCGGGGGCCTCGGCCTTTAGCGCAGTGGATGTGAGCAGTGGTGTTAATGCAGCCATATCTGAGGACAAACCACGCTTCGCCAACCCTTTGGTTTCGATGGCAGTTGCGGCGTCGGTGACAATCGCAGTCGTTTTAGGTGGGCAACAAGCGCTGTTGTTCACCGATGAACCTTTACAAACGGTAACGGCGCCCGGAGCGGTCGTTCAGCTACCCGGTACTGGGGCGATACAAGCAAGTTTTGCTCAGCCAACGTCCCCATTGCCACAGCCTCAAGCGGTATCGAGGACTGAAAGTGGCGTCAACCTAAAGGCTGAAGCAGCTGCGACGCGCGCTTTTTACAACGAACTCGCTGAAGAGAGAGCTCTATCATTGGGTTCGGTGCATCAAACGACCTCTAGTGATGTGAGCATCTCACCTTTCATTGCACGTCTGGCTGAGCCAAAGGCGGATCAATAGACCTTGACTAGCGTTTTTCGGTCAGGCCATCGCCTTGCGGCGGCATTTTGTCTCTCTCTAGGGGTCGGTTTCTCAGACACGGTCAGCGCGCAGTGTAATGTCGATGCCGATACGGTAACCGTCATTGAGAAACTGCAGCTGTCGCAAGATCGCTATGCTGTTACTGGTACGTTCCTTAGGGAGTCAGCCATAGGTCGTGACTTCGTCTCGGTGACGCGAGAAAGCGAAGGGGCTGCGATTAAGGCTCAGTTCGTAAACTCATCGGCAAGCAATTCCGAGCAGGTACTGAGCCTCCCGGCGGGGCGTTATCTGGACCCCTGTGAGGTGACTGAGCTGTATGCGGTTAGTCTGGCACGGGGCCCAAAAGTCGCGGGCAAAGCCACACAAGTCCTGCAGTTTAGGCCGAGAGATACGCTTCGGCTCGGCCATGTTTTGGCGCTAGAAGAGCAGTCTGGTGTCGTCCTACGATCCGATACAATCAGCGAGAAGGGCGAGTTGCTGGAGCGACATGAGTTTGCGGCTGTGACTATTTCCGCAATCCCTGCCTCCACAAACGCTCCGTTTAACGGCTCTCCCACTACGAGCTCTGCCGCGGGGGCAGAAGACAGCCCTAATGCATTGCAAGACGATAGACCACGCTACGTCAAAGTACCGGGTCTGCCCGATGGATATCGAGCGAGTCTTGCTCGCGGCTATGAGGGTAGGGCCCTGTTTGTCTCTGACGGTATCGCGGCGGCGACCGTTATTTTTGAACCACTGCCCAGTACTGTTAAGCCGGGCGAGGGGGCGGTGCGGCGTGGAGCGACGCTGACCTACACCCGCGGAAGCCTTGTTTCGGGGAACAATATTCTTGTTACCGTCATTGGTGAAGTGCCGCTAGCAGCCGCCAGGGTGATTGCGGACGCAGTGAAGCTGACGGCAGGGCAGCGTTAGCATGGATATCATCGAGTCTGGGAGAGTCGTTGCTGTCGAAGAGACCGGCGTCTGGGTAGAAACGATAAGGAGTTCAGCCTGTGGGTCTTGCGCAGCGCGATCGGGTTGTGGTCATCGAACGCTTGCTGGTGCTCTCACGAGCGACAAAGGGCTCGTAAGGGCGCGACAGTCAGATCAGCTCAAGGCCGCTGCGTGTTCAATCAATGACAGGGTTGAAATCGCGATCCAAGGATCCACATTAACCCGAGGCGCGTTATTGTTATACGGGGGACCGTTGGCCTTGGGTGTGGCGTCTGCAATGTCGCAAGCTGATAGCAGCGACCTTCAGGTTGCTACCGCGTTTTTCTCGGGTTTGATCGTTGGCTTCTTAAGTCTTCGTTGGCTGGATGCGAACGGAAAGCTGGGTATGACCGAACCTTCGCTGCAGCGGCTTTTGGAGAGCGGGAGTGATCCCGTTACGCTTGTCGAGCCAGCACATTAGCCTCTGTCCCCATTGACGCATTAAGTAATTTTCTCGGAGTTTTCATATGTTGTTGAGAGCATTCTTCTGTTCTTTAATCCTCGTCATCAGTCAGTCAGCCACTGCATCGCTTCCTGACTTCACCGAGATCGTTGAGGATTCGTCTCCCGCTGTTGTGAAAGTTATGGCAGAGGTAAGAGCGCCAGCACCTGACGCCTCAAACCGTATGGAGCAGCTCGAGGAGCTGGACCAGCTTCCGGATGCGCTGAAGCGCTTTTTTCAGTACAGAAATCCACCTGCACCGCGAGGTGGTTCTGGCTCTGGTTTTATCATCTCTGAAGACGGTTACATTGTGACCAATCATCACGTGGTCGATGAGGCTGACCGTGTTGTGGTACGGCTATCTGATCGCCGCGAATACGATGCAGAGGTGATTGGAACTGATCAGAGGTCGGACTTGGCGTTATTGCGGGTCAACGCTGACGAGTTGCCGTTTTTGAAGCTGGGCAAGTCGGCCGATCTGAAGGTCGGACAATGGGTTTTGGCCATAGGTTCTCCGTTCGGTTTGGACTATTCGGTGACTGCAGGGATCGTGAGTGCTAAGGGACGGAGTCTTCCTACCGAGCGAGGGGAAAATTATGTGCCGTTCATTCAGACCGATGTCGCTATTAACCCCGGTAATTCCGGCGGTCCGCTTTTCAACTTGGACGGTGAAGTTGTCGGCGTTAACTCTCAAATTTTCACGCGCTCTGGTGGCTCCATTGGATTGAGCTTCGCTATTCCTTCTAAGGTTGTCCGCAACATTATTAACCAGCTCCGTGAGAATGGTGAGGTTGTGAGAGGGTGGCTCGGTGTGAGCATTCAGAATGTGGATCGCACGCTGGCGGAGTCGTTTGACTTGGATCGCCCGAGGGGCGCTTTGGTTGCACAGGTGGGCGAGGACTCGCCGGCAGAACTCGCTGGTATCATGTCAGGAGACATTATTGTTGAGGTCGATGGCGAGCCAATAGAGGTGTCGGCAGATTTGCCACACGTTATCGGGCTCATTTTACCAGGGACGAGCGTACCCATGACGCTGATACGGGAGGGCGATAAAGAAATCTTAGACGTTGAGATTGGCGCACTTAAAGCCGGCCAAACACCCAGCGTTGTTGCCAGTGTTTCTGAGCCTGGAGTGGTGCGCGCGCTGGGCATGTCTGTTCGAGAGCTTTCTCGGGAGGAGGAATCCGAGGCAGATCTGCGCGGCGGTGTTGTTGTGATGGATGTTGATCGAGATTCGCCAGCGTTTGAAGCAGGTGTGCGAAGTGGCGATGTCATCACTCGTTTTGGTCGGACCGCTATTAGTCGTCTGGGCGATATCGAAAAGGCACTGGAAGTCGTGGAGTCAGGCGACTCGATTTCCGTTCGACTGATTCGACAGGGGGCGCCGTTGTTCATTGGTATCAAAGTACCGGAAAATGACTGAGGCCTGAGTGGGCATTGCACTCGAGCCTGCGCTAAACTGCGCGCGCTCGGGGCGCGGTTCTGTCCCCGCTAATCCAAAGGGAGTTGTCGTGACCGAACTGAGTCACATTCGAAATTTTTCCATCATCGCGCACATCGATCACGGCAAGTCGACACTGGCTGATCGGTTTATTCAGCATTGTGGTGGTTTGTCTGATCGTGAGATGGAAGCTCAGGTCCTCGATTCTATGGACCTCGAACGAGAGCGCGGGATCACCATTAAGGCGCAAAGTGTAACGCTCAACTACACAGCACGATCCGGCGAGGTGTATCAATTGAATTTCATTGATACGCCTGGGCACGTCGATTTCTCGTACGAGGTATCCCGCTCATTAGCAGCCTGCGAGGGTGCACTTCTGGTTGTTGATGCGGGGCAGGGCGTCGAGGCGCAGTCGGTAGCAAATTGCTACACGGCGATCGAGCAAGGACTCGAGGTGCTCCCTATTCTTAACAAGATGGATCTGCCTCAGGCTGAGCCTGAGCGTGTGCAAAATGAAATTGAGGAGATCATCGGGATCGAGGCCAGCGAGGCCGTACCGGTGAGTGCTAAGACGGGCATGGGCATCGAAGATGTTCTCGAATACTTGGTCGAGCACATACCGGCGCCCGAGGGCGATCGGGAAAAGCCGCTGCAGGCGCTCATCATCGATTCTTGGTTTGACAACTACTTAGGGGTTGTTTCGCTGGTTCGCGTTAAGCACGGCACGCTCAAGAAGCGTGACAAGTTTATGGTCAAGTCGACTGGGAAGCTGCATCAGGCGGACATGGTCGGTGTCTTCACGCCTCGACGCACGGTGACCGATCAACTTCAGGCCGGAGAGGTAGGCTTTATTGTTGCGGGTATCAAGGACATCAAAGGCGCACCTGTGGGCGATACGGTGATCGCTGCGAATGCGGCAGATACCGGTGCGCTTCCTGGATTTCAAGAAGTTAAACCGCAGGTCTATGCGGGTATTTTCACAATTAATGCAGATGACTACGAAGACTTTCGTGATGCACTCGGTAAACTCACGCTGAATGATGCGTCGCTGTTTTACGAGCCTGAAACCTCAGATGCTTTGGGTTTCGGGTTCAGGTGCGGTTTCCTTGGCATGCTGCACATGGAGATCATTCAAGAGCGACTAGAACGCGAATACGATTTGGATCTGATTACAACGGCCCCGACGGTTATCTACGAGGTGGTAAAGAAATCGGGTGACGTGGTGAATGTCGACAACCCATCCAAGCTACCGGATTTGGGCGACATTGAGAGCATGCGAGAGCCGATCGCGCGCTGCACAATTTTGACGCCGCAGGACTACCTTGGTGCCGTGATTACGCTTTGTGTTGAGAAACGCGGTGTTCAGGTCGATCTCCAATTCCTCGGTCAGCAAGTGCAGGTCATTTATGACATTCCGATGGCAGAGGTGGTGCTCGATTTCTTCGATCGACTTAAGTCCGCCAGCCGGGGCTATGCCTCTTTGGATTATGGTTTTGATCGTTTCGAGACAGCGCCGCTGGCTAAGCTTGATGTACTCATAAATGGAGATAGGGTCGACGCACTGTCAGTGATCGTGCACCGGGACCATATCCAAAGTCGTGGGCGCGTGCTGACTGAGAAAATGAAAGAGCTCATTCCTCGGCAGATGTTCGATGTGGCTATTCAGGCGGCCGTTGGCGGCAAGATCGTCGCCCGTCAGACGGTAAAGGCACTGCGTAAAAACGTTACCGCAAAATGCTACGGTGGTGACGTGACGCGTAAGAAGAAGCTTCTGGAGAAACAGAAGGCGGGCAAAAAACGTATGAAGCAGGTGGGCAATGTTGAAATCCCGCAGACTGCTTTCCTCGCTGTGCTTCAGGTAGACTAAAACCCCGGCTAAGAGGGCAAGGCTTTTGAACATCGATCTACCGCTGATACTAACCATTATTGTTGGTGTGAGCGGCATTATCTGGCTTCTCGACAGCGTATTCCTGTCTCGACCGCGTGCCGAGAGACTGGCCGCCCTACAACAGCAGTTCCCCAAGTGGAATGATCGCGAGTCGGCTGATGCTACCCTGTTTATTGATGCGGCGACTCGCGATGCCAGCGAGCCTGTGATCGTTGAGTATGCCAAGTCGTTTTTCCCCGTATTGGCGGTCGTCCTTGTGCTTCGCTCATTCCTTTATGAACCGTTCCAGATCCCGTCATCTTCGATGGTTCCTACATTGCAGGTTGGGGATTACATTCTGGTCAATAAATTCAATTACGGGCTGCGCTTGCCTGTGACGCGCACCAAGATCTGGGATGTTTCAACCCCAGAGCGCGGGGATGTCATGGTGTTTTATCCGCCGCATGCCAACACCACGTACTACATCAAGCGTGTCATTGGCGTGCCTGGTGATCGCATCCAATATCGAAATAAGCAGCTGACCGTTAATGGAAAGCAGGTGCCGAGGGAATGGTTAGCTGAAATTCCCGGTTCTCGGAGATTACAAATTGGCCTTGAGCAACCGAGAGACGATAAGTCCCATCTCGTACAAGTCGATCTATCGCGACCGATACGCGATTTCAGTGTGGTTGTGAGACCGGGACATTACTTCATGATGGGTGATAACCGTGACAACAGCAGTGATAGCCGTGTCTGGGGACAGGTGCCCGAGCGCGATATTGTGGGCCAGGCCGTGGCTATCTGGATGCATTGGGAATCCGTCTTCAGTGTGCCCAGCTTCGATAGAGCGGGCAGGCTAAATTGAGTAAGCGTCGGTCTGCAGCGCGTCGCAAGCAATCCGGTTCTTCAACACTACAGCTGCTGTGCTACCTCCTTGCCGGCTGGCTTATACTGACCGCACTGCTGCGTCTGACGCCCATCTATGTAGAGCACCGAGCGGTCGTTTCGGTCATGGAGAGCATCGTGGATCAGTATGATCCGTCGAACGACAGTACGACTAGGATCAAGCAAAAACTAGAGGCCGCATGGTCTGTTAATGCGATTGATCAAGCGGACTCTGGGAGTGTGCGGATCGAGCTGCGCCGGTCAGGGCTAAAATTGATGCTTCAGTATGAAGTGCGTTTTCCGATATTCGGCGATATTGTGGGTGTCTGGGCGTTTGATGAGACATTCGCGACTCCCTGATCCGTATCGGAGAAAAATTCTTGGCAACCCTCACTCACAAGCCCAAATTAGCAAATCTCGAGCGCAGCATTGCCTATCAATTTGACGATCGCGATTTATTGGCTCAGGCGTTAACTCACAGGAGCTTTGGGGCAACCAATAACGAGCGACTGGAGTTTATCGGTGATGGCCTTGTCAACGCAGTAGTGGCTAAATTGCTTTTTTCTGCTCATCCGGATCTGGATGAGGGGAGCTTGAGCCGATTGCGCGCAAAGCTTGTATCCCGTGACGGCCTGGCGGTTGTTGCTAAACGATTTGAACTCGGCCCACTACTTCAGTTGGGTGCGGGAGAGCGCAAAAGCGGCGGCCGACATCGAGATAGCATTCTCGCCGATGCCGTTGAAGCCATCGCAGGGGCCATTTTAATGGATAGCGATTTTGGGAGAGCCAGTGCCATTGTCTCAGCCTGGTTTTATGACGATGTTGCCGATCTCGATATCACCTCAACCCGCGATGCAAAAACGCTTTTGCAGGAGTGGCTGCAGGGTAGAGGGCATGCCTTGCCGACTTACAGCGTCGTGTCGGTTTCGGGGGAGGACCACAATCAAGAGTTTGAAGTCTCCTGCCATACT
>CBFHQN010000078.1:0-9482 GCA_965657765.1 Luminiphilus sp.
GGTAGCTCACCCTCCGCGGAGAGGCCGCGATCGATACAATCGCTCATCACGCGCCACAGTTTGTCCGACATCGGGTCAAATTCTTCGCGCCGTAAGCAGACGTGTTCATTTCTTGCTTGGAGTTCTGCGATTGATAATTTCTCTCGCTCGCAGAGCGCTACCAACTCATCCATCGATTTGTAAGGGAAGGGAGCAGGGCCGCCAGCGACATAAGCTGTCGCCAGCGACACGCGATTGTGATCCTCAACCATCCCACCGCCCACGGAAAAGTATTGCGCATGAGCGATTTGCTCATCGCCTTTCCAAGCGACGAAGGTCATTCCGTTCGGATGTCCCGCTAGCGGGACGGTATCCCGAATCAAATCATTCTCACCATTAAATTCAACAACGCAGCCGGCAAGCGACATCAAATGACCGTCGGTGGCGGACTTTATCCAAGCGGCCTCGATGTCAGGTAGCGTTACTGTCTCGTAGTGATAACCCATTAACCCTGCTGTGATTGCTCCGGGTGTTCCGTGCCCATCACCGGTTGCGGCCAATGAGCCGTGCAGTGTGACCTGCACTTTGAAGGGACCGGGCTCAGCTCGTGACTCGAGTTGGGAGAGGAAATGCTGCGCCGCGTACATGGGTCCCATCGTGTGACTCGACGACGGACCTATGCCGATTTTGAATATGTCGTTTAAAGCGAAGCCTTGCATTGTTCGCTCCTTATTTTTCGGTGCAAACGTATATGAAACCCTGTACGCAGAATATTAATTTTCAGCTTTTTGACTAACGACTTTGGGGTAGTTCGGCGCGGTCGAGCCTCAATGCTCTACCGAGACCGTCATTTGTTGTGATGCGGCAGGGTGACGCCCCTCAATCCGTAAGAAAGTTTTATGGATAAGTGAGTCTTTCATGGTTGGCGGAGTTACGGCTCACATGAGGTCGTGAGGCCTTCATATTCACGCCCCATGACGCTAGGTGGCCGGAACTCATCTGATGAGCCCAGTGCCGCTCGTGTTGTTAGTAATTCAGCAGAGAGATAACGGGCAAACCAGCAAGCGGAGATCGACCATCGAGGAAATCCAATTCGATTAATACCGCAATACCTATCACCTTGCCGCCAGCGGCGCTTATCAGTTCAGCTGACGCCTTTGCTGTGCCGCCAGTGGCGAGAACGTCGTCGACAATAAGAACGTTTGGATTGGGTTTACTAGCGAGGGCATCAGCGTGGATGCTCAAGGTATCGCTTCCGTACTCGAGATCATAGGTGTGATCAATGGTGTCTGCGGGGAGTTTGCCAGGTTTGCGTATCAACGTGATCCCAGCATCAAGTCGGTAAGCAAGCGGTGCCGCCCACAGAAAACCTCGTGCTTCAGGGCAGGCGATGAAGTCAATGCCAGACTCACTGAGGCGTTCGGCCAGCATATCGACTGCGAGGTTGAATGCGGCAGCGTTCGACAGTAAAGGGGTAATATCTTTGAAGATGATGCCCGGCTTGGGGAAGTCAGGAACATCTCGAATGTGACTCTGCAGGATGGCCAGGTCCTCGGAACGCGTGGTCATGTGACTTTGGATTTCACGTTGTATTTTGGATCTTTGTATCGCTTTTCTCTCAAAATATCCTCGAGGGCTTCAACCGCTGCTATCGCGTCTGGCGGTGTGTTGTACAGCGGCGAAAATCCAAAACGAATAATATTTGGGGCTCGAAAATCTACGATAACGCCGCCGTCGATAAACGCTTGGCTAATCGGGAAGGCATTCTCGAGCGTCACACTCACCTGGGAGCCGCGCTCGTGATCAGATCTGGGTGTGATGACTGTGATCGCAGATGCGACTGAGCTTTTATCTAAGCGGTCGATGAATTGTCGAGTTAATAGGAGGCTGCGAGCTCTTAGGTCGCTCATAGCGATCGAATCGAAAATCTTCAGTCCGGCGCTCACTGCGCTGAGGGCAAGCACGCTTTGGGTTCCCGTGAGAAATCTCCGAATTCCCTGCGCGGGCCTGTAGGCAGACTCGAAGTCGAACATCGCCGCATGGCCCATCCAGCCGGATATCGCATTGCTTGCTGATTGATGTTTAGGGTCAACGTATAGATAACCCGGAGCGCCCGGGCCGCCATTGAGAAATTTATAGGTACAGCCCACTGCAAAATCCACTTCACAGCCTGTGACATCGATATCAACGACACCGGCGCTGTGGGCCAAGTCCCAAATGACGAAGGCCCCTGCGGCATGCGCATTTGCGGTGATTGCCGCCATGTCTCTCAAGCTGCCGGTTTTGTAATCGACGTGGGAAAGTACAAGCACCGCCGCATCGCTCAACTGTGCGGGCGTCATATCCTCAACGCTCAGTGCGTGTATCGAGCATCTATCGCTTCCTAGTAGCCGTGACACTCCCGCGGCGATGTAGTTATCGCTCGGAAACTGCTGTTTTTCCACGCATATGGAAGTGCGTGCTGGATTTAACTCGAGGGCTGCGAGTATCGCTTTGTAGAGGTTGATCGAAAGGTTATCGCAACATACGACGGTGTCGTCGGCTGCGCCAATAAGCTTGCTAATTTGGTTGCCCACGGAGAGTGGAAGATCGATCCAGTCATGCGCATTCCAGCTGGCGATTAAGTCTTCTCCCCACTGTTTTTCAACAGTGTCGGCTACGGTAGGAAAAGTAGCCTTTGGTAGCGCACCTAGCGAGTTGCCATCGAGATAGATTTTCCCCTCAGGTAACTGAAACTGCGCTCTGAGCTGGTCGAAGAGCGCATCACTCATTTCGTGCTTCCTTCGGACCCCTGGTGGTCTCTTCAAGTAACTGTTCAACGGTTGATTTAACGACTTCGAAAGCGGTGGTTTTGGGGTGAATCAGATCGAAATGACCGGCTTCTGGGATGGTTCTTAGCTGCTCTAAAGAAAATGATTCCACCTGATTGGTACCCACAATTGGATCTGCATCGCCGATAACAACTATGGTCGGTACCTTGATAGCTTCGATCCCAACTGAGGCCGCTTCATACGCAGCACTAGGGAAGTAGCTATCGTCACCCATGAACTTGGGCACCATAGATTGGCAGCTGCCTGTTTCTGCTCCGTAGCTGACTAGGTCGGTGATCGGTGCAAGCGCGACAACACCGCCTATGGACAGATTAGGATCTTCAGCGGCCTTGAGAGCAAGGTGTCCACCTGCTGAGTGGCCTACCAATAAGGGGGATTCACCTGTGTTTTGGGTGACGTAACGTATGGCCGACTTAATGTCTTCCAAGCTACCCGGCCAACCTCCGCCCTCATCGCCAACGCGACGGTACTCGGCAGCCCATACATCCAGGCCGCGCTCGGAGAGTGCGGCTGCTATTGGAAGCGCATGATCCACACCGTAGGCATTCGACCAGCAGCCTCCATGGACGACTAGGACAGAGCCAGCATCGGTGGCACCCACAGGAAAGTGAACCAGTGTTTGCTGATTCTGCGCACCATAAGGCAGCAAAACGTGATCAGCCTCAACGCTAAGTTCTAGGACTTCAGAGAAGGATACCGGTGACGCCATTGCATTGTTGTGGGCACAAAATACGAAGGCGATGAACGCTCTGAGTTGAAACCGGAACATGGGACCTGCAGGGTAAATTAAGTTGCACCAGTCTAGCTGATTTTAATCTAGGACTGAGACGTACAACGGTGCGTTTTTAATTCGCCATTAGACGTCTTAGTGCTTCCGGTTGCTCTTGAATTTATTGGCAGACCAACTTAATACGCCGTAGGCGACTGCGAGGAGTAATACAGCGCCGGCTTCGAACATAAGCTTGGTCGGCTCTGAGTCTTTGCTTAGGAGGATCAATCGTGTAATGCCTGTGATGGCAATGAGTACTGGCAGTGTTACGGGCACACTTCGCGTCGAGTAGTAAGCGTAGGCCATGCCCAGGACTTCCAAGTAGATGAAAAGCAGCAGTAGGTCCGCGAGGTTGATATCGCCTGTTGTTGTGAAGTCTGTAAGTTCAAAGCCGACAGCGACAATCGCGAGAGCTCCGATAAGTAACAGTAGTCCGCGCTCGGCAAAGGCGAAAAGTCCTAATACGACCTCGTCAAAACGATCCACAAACTTTGGCGTGTCATTAACTTTCGGTTCTTCGTTTGATGTGCTCACAACATGCTCCCCAGTAACTGCCGTAACCCTTTTGGTACGAGAAAACAGTCACAACCGTTCAAATAAAGGAAAATCAATTTGTGCGATCACCTAGCGCCAAAGCTCTGATATGGTCTCTTTGAAAAATAAAACCACTTAACCCTTCGAGGAAGATCAATCGTGACCATTTCACTCTGTGAGCGCCTAGAAAATCGTCGTCAGTCGAAGCCCAATAAGGTCGCCTACATCATCGACGGCGTTGAGCGCAGTAATGAAGCAAGCATCGATCATGTATTTCGGATTGCTAACGGCTTGATCGCAGCAGGTATTGGGAAGGGCGATCGTGTGGCGGTCTTATCACGTAACAGCGTTGAATGTGCAGAGGCAATGACAGGCATCCTGTGTTCGGGCGCAAGTATGGTTCCCGTACCAAATACCGCAACGCCCGAGGCGCAGCGGAATATGCTGCTCGACAGTGGTGTTAAGGGACTGTTTGTATCTGATCAGTATCGAGAGGCAGCGCTTACCCATTTTTCTGATTTGCCCACGATAAGAGATGACCTCCGTTTTGCTCTAGAGACGCCGTGTGACCAGTTTGCCGACCATGCAACTTGGGCTACGCAGTTCTCCGTTGACGCTCCCGACATTCACATGTCGCTGGATGAGGAATACGACATTCTCTACAGCTCCGGGACTACTGGCACCCCTAAAGGCATCATCCACAGTCATCTTGCGCGTAATCTTTTGATTTCTGGTACGCAAACGATGGCGTTTGATGAAGCTATCGTACTCACCAGTACGCCGCTTTATTCAAATACCACAATCACCACTTGGTGGCCGTCAGTGTGGATGGGGGCCACTCAGGTGATTATGCGTAAGTTCAACGCAGAACGCGCTAATGATCTGATTTCGGAATATGGCATTACGCACGCAATGCTTGTGCCTGTGCAGTATCAGCGCATGTGGGCCGCCGATAATCACAGTCCAGATAAATGGGCGAGTGTTCAATGGCTGTTCTCAACCAGCGCGCCGCTCTCAGCGGCAATGAAGGAGAAAATCCTGCGAGATACCAACGCACAGCTGTTGGAGTTTTATGGGCTTACCGAGGGCGGAGTTGCTACAACATTGGTCGCTCGCAAGGCCGCGGAATTGGGCAAGCTGGGTTCAGTAGGCCAGGTCCAACCGGGCGGCGAACTCCGCATTTTAGGCGAGGATGGCGAGCTGCTAGGCCCGAATGAGCCGGGCGAAATTGTCGGTCGGACGGGCATCATGAGCGACGGCTACCTCAATCGCGAAGAAGCGACCAAGGCCATGCATTGGTTCGACGAGGAGGGGAGACTGTTCTATCGATCCGGTGATGTGGGCTATCTCGATGAAGACGGTTGGCTTTTCCTGAGTGACCGGATCAAGGACATGATTCTGTCGGGTGGCCAGAACATTTACGCCACTGACCTTGAGCAGGCATTGAACGCTATGCCCGAGGTCATTGAATCTGCCGTAGTGGCTAAACCCTCCGACCACTGGGGAGAGACTCCATGGGCGTTTGTCGTTAAACGCCAAGGAAGTGAGCAGAGCGAGGAAGATATTCGGCTTGCGGCGAATGGCGCGCTGAGTCCGATTCAAGCGATTGCTGGCGTTACCTTTATGGAAGCGCTACCTCGAAGCGACATTGGGAAAATCCTCAAACGTCAGCTTCGAGACACTTTTTAAGGTACCAGCTTGGGGCAAGCCGCGAGCTAGGGGTGAGACACCATATAGTCAAGCGTCATAGAGGTGAGTGCCTCAACACCTACGGGAAGTGCCCGTTCGTCGGCGTAAAACCTCGGCGAGTGGTTCGGGTGGATCAGACTGGGGTCATCTGGGGCGACGCCCAAAAATAGAAATAAGCCTGGCACCTCGTTAGCAAAATAAGAGAAATCTTCGGCGGTTGTCGTCTGGGTCGCTTCGATGAAACGATCGCCCGCAACCACTTCGAGGGTTGGCGCCATCTGTCGGTACAGGCTCGGATCGTTGCGCGTCACCCCATAGCCTTGGTCAATAACAACGTCCGCTGTTGCGCCTGCGGCTTCCGCAATGTTCTCGGCAGTACGTCTAATACGCTTGTGGATGTCAGTGCGCGTCGCCGCATCGAACGTTCTGATCGTTCCCTCGAGCTCAACCGACTCGGGGATGATGTTATTTCTTACCCCACCTTCGATGCGTCCCACAGTCACGATCGAGCGGGTGAGTGTCGCATCCAGTTGCCGCGAGATAATTGTCTGCAGTCCGAGCACCACTTGGCTGGCAGTCACGATTGGGTCAACGCCAGCCCAAGGCACCGCACCGTGTGTCTGCTTACCCTTGATGGTGATTTGATGGCGATCCGAGGAAGCCATGAGACCGCCCGGACGGGTTGCAATGGTGCCGGCAGGGAAGGGGAAGACGTGTAAGCCGAAGACCACGTCAGGGCGCGGATTTTCAAAGGCGCCTTGCATCAGCATCAGTTCTGCGCCACCCACGGAACCATCGGGTGTTCCCTCCTCGGCAGGTTGGAAAATGAACTTCACGGTTCCGGGTAGCTCATCACCCATGCCCGCAAGGACTTCGGCTACCCCCATCAAGATGGCGACGTGGTTGTCATGACCACAGGCATGCATAACGCCGACCTCACGTCCTTGATATATGCCCTTTGCTTTCGATGCAAACGGTAGGTCCACGAGCTCGGTTACAGGCAGAGCATCCATATCGGCGCGAAGCGCCACAACAGGACCATCGCCTCCTCGCAAGGTACCAACAACGCCTGTGTGCGCAACTTCAGTCTCTACTTCCATGCCAAGTGATCTCAGATGATCAGCAACGATTTTGGCGGTGCGAAATTCTTGATTACTGAGCTCTGGATGTTCATGAAAGTCCCGGCGCCATGCCACGACACTGGGGAGGACTTTCTCGATTCTAGCGTCTAAGTCAGCGGGAAGAGCGACTGTAAGCTCGGTCGTCAGAAGGGCTAGGAGACCCAAGAAAAGCTGTTTTTCGAAGCGGAACATGGCGTGTTTCCTTATATTTCTTGCCTTTGCGTTTATTGCTTTTGCATTTATTGATGGTAGCTACGTTGTTGTCATATTAGACCAATTGAGCTGGAGTGTAGTGGTAGCTTGTTTTGACCTCAGGCTTCTTGCGTTTTGGATGCTAGGCCAGACAGACGCTCCGTATGCGCTTCTCGGTTTTCTCGCACCTTGGCGATGAAAAATAGACCAAGAAGCCAGAGCGTGGCTGAGGCTAGTACGGTATAGATGCCTACGGTATCGAGTGTTGCCTGAGACACCAGTCCCGGTTTCGCGTCCTCGGGCCAAGCCGCAAAGCTTAGGATAAGGCCGGCGGAGAACGCCCCCACGCCGGCCATACATTTTTCAGCGAACGAGCGTGCGGCGAGGAGGGTACCTTCCATGCGCTTGTGCGTAGCGGCTTCAACTTCTTCAACCGTATCAAAGACCATCGATCCTACAGCGGTACTGGCAACGATGATGCAACAGATGGCGGCGAGGTGGCAAAACAAGACTGAGACCAAAATGATGGGTGATTCGTTCGACGGCAACAGATTGAGAAGCCGCAGCGAAATAAGCACATTTTCGAGCACCATCGCGAGCGCAAAAAAGCCAATAGCAGTGTCACGTTTGCCGAAGAGACGCGTGCACATCGGCGCCAGTTTGAGTCCCAAAACGGGCGCAATGAACAGCGTCAGGCCAATGGTCAAAATATCGGAGGGTTCGAACTCCCAATAGTAGCTGTAGTAGAACAGCGTCAGATTAGTAAAGAGTCCTGACGCAGCCTTGCAAACGATATAGGCAATGAACAAGATGCGATAATTCTGACTGACGTTGAGTGTCGTCCATATATCTCTCAATACATCCATCACCGCTGATCGTTTGCTGTCTGATTTAGTCACCTCTGGCATGTGTAGATCGGGTATGTGGCGGTGCGTACCAATCCCTGTAACGAGGATTGCGGTGACCATAACGATGCCACAGGCGATACCGTAGATCACCCATGTATCAGCGTTGTAGCGCGCGTCCTCCGTACCGTTGATGCTGCTGTAAACAACGAAAAGCCAGAGTAAATTCCACATCACTAAGCCGCCCCACCAGCCAAACCACATACGAAAGGCGATGAGCGAGCTGCGCTCAACGTAGTCTTGCGTGAGTTCGGGGCCGAGCGCGGTGCTTGGAATCTCGTAGAGGGTAATAGTGGTGCGGATCCCAATACCCATTAACAGCAGATACCAGAATAGTCCTTGATCGGTGATTCCTGCGGGCGGATCCCAAATAAGGAAGAACGTTAGTGCTACGGGTATGGCAGAGCCGTATATGAAAGGGTGGCGTCGTCCCCATCGCGATCGCGTGTTATCCGACAGATAACCGATCAGCGGATCGGAAATCGCATCGAAAATCAGCATGATCAGAATCGCCAAGCCGGCAAGATCTGGCGCTAGACCGAAGACTTGAACATAGACGAATAAAAGGAAATAGGCGAATGCATTGTCTTTGATTCCGTAAGCTATCGAACCAAAGCCGTACAAGAATTTTGTACTAAAGGGGAGTGTTGAACCACCTTCTGTCATGCGTCATATCTTTTTTATTAGATCCATTCGAGAGTACGCACAAAGCGCTGTCGGTGCAAAGAAACGTGACAAGCAAAAAATGGCCAAAAAAAACCGGGGCAAAGCCCCGGTTTTGGTGATCACCCTGCCCTGAGCTACACCGTAACTGCGTTCCCGCGGAAGATCTTCGAGAGGTACCGACTGTCCGAGGGTGCGGGTGCGGGCACCGAACACTGGAGGACTGCGTGAACCAGACGAATCATTTCTTCCTCGAGCTCCTGATCATTAGAAGGCTCCTCTGTGTGAGCGCGACGTGTTAGCTGAACCTGGTTGATGGCAGGTACGGTGGGGAGTCGCTCACCCTCTACACCCAGCGTCACTGTGAAGGCGTGGAGTGAGTTCTTCACAAAGAGTGCCAGTGCGAACTCTTCTCGCGTCGATGCCAATGATGTTTCTGGCGTGATCAATACGATCTGACAATTCGGCACCAGCGCTGATGTGCGCGCAACACGGAAGTGGTGGGTAAGTTGATCATGCACAAGTTTTCTAAACTCGTGATCGCTCAATACCCGATCCCATGGCTCGTTAGCGTTCGCGGCGAGCGCATTCAATGGGAGACGTTCGAAGGGGCTACTCACAACAACATCGTATCCGCCCTCGTTGCGGAGAATGTCGTCTAAGCTGCTCTCGAGATCATCGCCAATCGCGCGGCACTGAATATCGATACCGTGAGGATTATCGACGCTATGCGTCATTGCGTTAGCTGAGTCTTCGGTCTTGGTAAGTATCCACAGTTTCTCAACATTCTGCGCGAGGA
>CBFHQN010000079.1:0-4787 GCA_965657765.1 Luminiphilus sp.
GTTTGAGAGGATGCGGTGCGTCGAGGGAAGTGTTCTCCGGTGCTCGGAAGATACCCTTTGGTTTTCCCATCGTGCCCGATGAATACAGCATAGGAACGCCAAGACTCTGGTCAGCAATTGGGTCCGTTGACTGTTCAGAAACTGCGGTCTGCCAGTCTTCGAAGCCCGGGACCTCGCCACCAATGATGAACTTCCTCACAAGGTCCGGGGCGTGTTGGGCAGCTTCAGCTGCTACGTCACCCAGTGAAGCAGACGCGATAAACAAGCGCGCATTACAATTGTTGATGATATAAGCCGTTTCATCTTGCTTGAGGTGCGTGCTTATAGGCGTAAAGACAACGCCAGCACGAGCACAGCCAAACACGACTTCGAAAAATTCTCGGCAGTTCTTCAGCATCATGGCGATGTGCTCGCCGGTCTGAACGCCAGAGGCACGAAGCAACTGCGCGATCTGGTTGGCCCGTGCGTCTAGTTCTGCAAAGGTCACCATCTCACCAGAGGAGCCCATAATAAACGCTGGCTTATCAGGCGTAGCAATCGCGTGATCTGTGATTGTTGGCATTCTCTTTTATCCTTTTTATATAACGCTGTGCTGAACTAATATAAGGCGTTCGGTTAGCTGACAAAAGCCCCAAGCAGTGAAGGATCAGAAAATGGCAATCGCTTACTTAAACGGTGAATACGTTCCTCTTGAAGAAGCGAGAATTTCGCCTATGGATCGCGGCTTTTTATTTGGCGACGGCATCTATGAGGTCATCCCCTCCTACGGTGGCAAAACGATAGGAACGGAACTTCACATGGTTCGCTTCGAAAATGGGTTGCGCGAAATTGGCATAGACGTTCCATGGAGTCGCGCGGATTTAAATCAGATGTTCGGTGAATTGCTCGAGCAAAATGGCAACGGGAACTTAGGCATCTACTTACAAGTCACCCGCGGCGTTACGATGAAACGTAACCATGCCTTCCCACAACAGCCAAAGCCCACAATATTTGCCTACACCTTTGACATCCCTGAACCGGATAACGGAAATCGAGAAACAGTGACGAAGTGGGAAGTTTCGTCTGGTCAGGATTTGAGGTGGCAGAGATGTCACATTAAGAGCACGTCGCTTCTTGGTAATGTGCTACACATGATGGAAGGCGTGGGTTCGGGTGCGGGTGAGATCATCCTTTTCGACGCTGAGGACAATCTCACCGAAGCTGCTGCTTGTAATGTGTTTGTGGTCACCAACGGCATTGTTCGAACACCCCAACTCGACAACCATAAACTGGCTGGCGTCACGCGAGATATGGCGATCGCAATATTGAGACAACACAGCACACTAGAGGTGCGAGAAGAACCTATCTCCCGACAAGAGGTGATGTCTGCAGATGAAGTGTGGTTGAGCAGTTCAACGAAAGAGCTCGAGCCTGTTGTGGCTATTGACGGCAACGCAGTGGGTAACGGCGAACCCGGGCCCGTTTGGTCCCGAGCACAAGCGTTGTTCGCCGAACACCGCTTCGATCATTTCGCATAAAACGACAGGGACGCCGGACTCACAGTCGTGATGCCCCTTTAAGAGAGAACAGCCAACTTGCCACGTCCCAGCCACTTCAATATTGATCTCGATGCGCTCGCTCAAAACTTTGAAGCACTAAGTCGCCTCGCGGGATCGCGCCGAAAGATGGCAGTCGTCAAGGCCAATGCCTATGGGCACGGTGCCGTTGACTGCGCCCAAGTGTTGGAACGGTCAGTAGATGCCTTTGCTGTGGCAATCACAGAGGAAGCCATCGAGCTCAGGGACGCAGGCATCGCCAAACCAATATTGGTGTTGCAAGGACCCCACTCTTCCGACGACCTTGACACTATTTCTGCTCACTCATTGTGGCCGGCGGTATGCAATCACCATCAACTAAACTGGTTGATTGCCCAGAACGATAAACCCGATCGGGTATGGCTAAAGATCGATACAGGCATGCATCGCTTAGGCTTTGACCCCAGTGATCTTGCCGACGCTAGGTCGGCGCTACATACCGCGGGCATTCGAAATACCACATTGATGAGCCATCTCGCTGACGCTGAAGATGCCAAATCAGCCTTGACCCATCGACAAGCGAAGCGCTGGAATAACGTATTAAAGGACCAAAACGATGGGGCAGAAAGCTATGAGCAGGCAAGCTTCTCCAATTCAGCAAGTACGGTGGGCGCACTCTCTCCCCCTGAGTCATGGGTACGACTTGGTTATTCGCTTTACGGAGGCTCCCTGATCGACCTGCCAGCAGGGTTGCAGCTACGCCCCGTTATGGCATTCACCTCGAAAGTGGCTGCGACACGCTGGATAGAGCCTGGCGAGACCGTTGGGTATGGCGGGCGATGGGTGGCTCATAGACGGAGCCGAATCGCCACCATCCCCGTGGGCTACGGCGATGGCTATCCACGCGCGGCAGCAGATGGCACACCCATTGGAACGCCCTACGGTACGGTTCCGCTCGCCGGTAAGGTATCCATGGATATGATTACCGCAGACGTAACAGACATCCCTGACATTGATTTTGGTACCGAGGTTACGCTTTGGGGAAGCACGCCCAGTGTGGATGAGGTTGCTGCGTATTGCGACACCATTGGCTACGAACTCTGCACCCGTATCACCGGGCGCACACCACGACGTTTTAGTCGTTAAATTTGGCCCTTAATGAAGTCCCGGCACACCGCTTCATCTAAGATTCCTATATCCTCTCAGCGACACGCGCCTTGAGTAGATGATTTGAACACCGAGCCCACGCGATCCGCGCCCGATACCTCCCAGCATGATCCCATTTATGCGGCGATAGATATTGGCAGCAATTCATTTCACTTGATCGTAGCACGCCTCGAGCACGGTGAGATCCGTCCACTTCACGTCCTCGCTGAGAAAGTACAACTCGGCAAAGGTCTTAAAAACCACCAACTGGCCGAGGACGCCGTAACGCGCGGTCTTGCTTGCCTTGAACGCTTCCAGCAGCTTCTGGCATCGGTAAAGCCGGATAAAATCCGCGCGGTCGGCACCAATGCATTACGACAAGCGCACAACCGAGAGGTATTCACAGAACCTGCAGAGGCCATTCTCGGCGTTCCTGTGGATGTGATCTACGGTCGCGAGGAAGCTAGACTTGTCTATTTGGGTGTCGCACATACGCTTGCGGATGACGAGCACAGCCGCTTAGTCGTCGATATCGGCGGTGGTAGCACCGAATTTATTCTTGGACACCAGTTCGAGCCAAAGCGACTTGAAAGTCTCCAACTGGGTTGCGTTAGTTACAGCGAGCGTTTCTTCCCTGACGGGAGAATCGACAAGAAGCGATTCAGACGTGCCTTCGATCAAGCCTGCATCGAGGTTTCTCACATCCGCCGTCATTTCAAGCACACACAATGGGCGGAGGCAGTTGGCTCGTCTGGCACCCTGCAAGCCGTAGAGCTGCTGATCTCGGCGGCTGGCTGGCGGAGCGACGGTATCGACCACAAATCCTTGAAAAAACTCAAAAAGGCCCTTTTAAATTTCGAGTCCGTTGATGAGATCGATCTCGAGGGGCTCAACGAACGACGTCGCGGTGTTATCACAGCTGGCGTCGCAATTACGCTGGCGATCTTTGACGTGTTGCAAGTGGAGGTCATGCGGACATCATCAGGCGCCCTTCGAGAGGGAGTCATTTATGACCTCATTGGCCGACGCAGCCACGAAGACGTGCGAGAGCGAACCGTTCAGGCCATGCTGCAGCGATATTCGGCGGAGATGACAAGTTCTGATTCGGTGGGCAATTACGCCAAACAACTTGGCATCGAAACAGCGAGCGCTTGGGGTCTCAATGAAGACGATATCGATCTCTTGTCTTGGTCAGGTCGACTTCACGAGATAGGGATCGCAATTTCACAGAAACACTACAATCGACATTCTGCCTATCTTATTGAGAATTCGGATATGGCTGGCTTCTCGCAAGGCGATCAGATTTTTATTAGCCGCTTATTGCGAGGGCACAGAGGAAAGCTGCCGAATTATCTTTTTGACGGCATACCGAGGAGTAAGCAGCAGAAATTCGCTCGCATACTGGTCCTACTCAGGCTAGCCGTCACCTTGAAGCACGCAGATGTCCCACCCATCAGCCCTGAGTTTTACGCCAAAGCCGAGGGAGATCACCTCGCAGTTAACTTTAATAATGAGTGGCGAGAGTCTCATCCACTAACCGTCTGGGAGGTGGCCGAGTCGATCGCTATTTTCAAAAAGCTTGGTGTCAGTTTGGTATTACCCGCTGCTTAAGCGTCCCTTTTTCTTATTTAAAAGCTGTCTAATATCCCCAACCCGCTTAACACCCGCTATAACAGCCAGAAATTAGCACGAGGCAATCGGGTTTAAGAACAGCGTATTCCTTGGTGAACACTGCGCTCACTGGATGAATTGCCTCCAACAACTAGCCTCTGCCGTTAAGTCTTACGACGCCATGCTGGCTGCTTAATCAGCGGCAATAACCGGCCTCCATTGTTGGACCCTCAGGTACTGAAGCGAGTCAGCGGATAAGTCGAGAAAACATGGTCGGACCACGCTCAGTAATCTCTAGCGGCTCGCGCCAATAACGCTTTCCAGCACTCCCGCTCCAATGATCCCGCTCCAATGGACCCCGCTCCAATCGCCTCCACAAACGGACTGGCACACCCACTCCGTGTTTTTTTATTAATCGATAAGCGCCATTTGAAGTTTTATCTTTCTAAACACCAAATCCACGCAAAAAAAACGCCACGTGGAAGTGGCGTTTTTATGAAGTCGTTTTACCTGTAA
>CBFHQN010000079.1:4797-7607 GCA_965657765.1 Luminiphilus sp.
AGCATTTGCTTATAGGTCGTAACCTCTCTCATCATGCAGGACGAGATCCAAGCCTTCAGTCTCTTCATCATCATCGACACGGAGACCAACCAGGCTATCAACCACTTTTAACAACACCCAACTACCAATCAGTGCAAAGGCGAATGTCACTACAACGCCAAAGACTTGAATGTATAGCTGGCCACCCATAGACGAAACGCCGTCAGAGAAACCATTACCGCTGAAGATCCCAATTGAAGGCGACGCAAATACAGCGATCATAATAGTCCCCAACATACCGCCCACGCCGTGAACCGGGAATACATCGAGGCTATCGTCGATTTTAAGCGTATTTTTCAGCGTGATCGTGGCGAAGTAGCAAACCACACCGGCCGATAAACCAATCACGACCGCCGCTGCAGGACCCACTGACCCCGAGGCGGGTGTGATCGTTCCCAAACCAGCAACCATACCCGTGACAATCCCGAGAACAGAAGGCTTGCCGTGCCGGAGCCATTCCATGGCCATCCATGCCAGAGAACCACAAGCGGCGGAGAGATGCGTTACCAACATCGCCATCGCAGCGCTGTTATCTGCAGCGAGCGCTGAGCCAGCGTTAAAGCCAAACCAGCCTACCCAGAGCATGCCCGCACCCGTTACCGTCATAGTAAGGTTGTGTGGTGGCATGGCAGTTTGGCCAAAACCTCGTCGCGATCCCATCATTACTGCGGCGACTAGCGCTGCAACACCTGCTGTGATGTGAACAACTGTACCGCCTGCAAAATCCTGCAGCCCCATGTTGCCGAGCCAGCCACCGCCCCACACCCAATGACAGACTGGCGCGTACACCAGAAGCATCCAGGCTGCGCTAAATAGCAACATAGCCGAGAACTTCATCCGTTCCGCAAAACCGCCGACAATCAGCGCGGGTGTGATGACCGCAAAGGTCATCTGAAACATCACAAACAGCGTCTCGGGGATACCGTTACGCATAGAGTCCATGGAGACGTTAGCGAGGAAAAGGTTGCCCATATCACCCATGTAAGCACCAGGCTCAACACCATCAGTACCAAAAGCAATGGAGTATCCGGCAACAAACCAAAGTAGCGACATCAGACCAGTGATCGCGAAACACTGCATCAATACAGACAACACATTCTTTGCACGGACAAGACCTGCGTAAAAGAGTGAAAGTCCAGGGATCGTCATGAACAAGACAAGCGCTGTAGCTGTGAGCATCCACGCTGTATGACCCGTGTCTGAGGCAAAGCTCGGCTGTGCAATTGCAGTCACTGGAAGTGCGAGCATGGCAGCGGTGATTCGATTCATGTTATTCACCCGATAGATCTCCGTTTAAACCAGCGCCGAATGATGTCACAACCGCGCTGACCATGCGACCACCTTGTCTTGAACTTCGTCCACCTTGTCAAACTTTTCAACCACAGGCCTCAGACAGAGCTCCTCGGTAGGGTTTTTATCCTTGAATGATGGGTTTATGCTCTGACGCGTCGTATTTCAGCTAGCGGATTCTTAACGCATGAGATTTTTCAAAGCCCCTACCCTGTTAACTGCTTTGCTCGGGGTTTTCTCCGCTCAGTCGGTATACGCAGACCCGAAGTCTGTCATCTTGATCATCGGAGACGGGTTTGATGACGTTCACGTCACTATGGGCCGCAATTACTTATCAGGCCAAGGGGGCACCTTAACGCTAGACACCATGCCTTTTAGAGGCGCTGTTCAAGTCGAAACCGTGGACGAAACTGGCACCCCTATCTACGTTGCAGACTCTGCGAATACAGCCACCACGTTGGCCACGGGTTCCGTGACGCGTATCGGTCGTGTCGGCAAGGATCGCAATGACGAATCGGTAACGACCGTTCTCGAGTCAGCGGCAGCGGCAGGCTATAAAACGGGCATTGTCAGCACGGCCTCAGTGACAGACGCAACGCCTGCGGCGTTCGCCGCGCACGTTGGGGTGAGGGCCTGCGAGAACCCTGTGACTATCCGCGGTGGCGAAAAGTACGGCGTCACCTTCCCAGGGTGCCCCAAAGATCTCGAGGAGAACGGTGGAGCCGGTTCGATCTCAGAGCAACTTGCAACCGCCGATGTTGACGTCATTTTGGGTGGTGGTATGGAGCATTTCGCCGCTCAGTATGAAAGCCAACCTACTGCCCTCGCCAAAGCAACCGAGTCAGGCTCCACCGTGCTGACCTCGGCAGCCCAGCTAAATGCAAACTACAGTGGTCGGGTAATAGGTCTTTTTTCGGACGACACAATGCCCGTTCAATGGCAGGGGTCGGACGGTAGATCAGCGGAAGATATCGAGCGCAGCTGGCTGAACCTCGCTCACGAGATGATCGGCTCGATTACGCCTCCCGAGACAATTTCCTGCGTTGAAAACCCAGCGTTTGAGACCATGCCCTCGCTCAATCAAATGACGCGCTTTGCCCTCGATCATTTGAATCAGGAAAACGAGAAAGGGTTTTTCCTGACCATCGAGTCGGCATCGATCGATAAGAAGAGCCACGAACGTGACCCCTGCGGCTCGATCGGTGAAATCGCGCAACTAGAGCAGGCTGTGGCCGCCGCCCTAGAGCACGCGGCCAGCAACCCAGACACTTTGATTATTGTGACTGCAGATCACGCGCAGGCCGCTCAAATTGTGCCAGATCCAACGCTGTACACAGGCCTGCCTATCCCTGTTTTTAGCCCTGGAAAGGTTGCCCGCGTCGAGACCCCCGAGGGTTCAATCATGCGTATCAACTACGCGACGAATAACATCCAATCAGAAGAACATACTGGCGCCAACGTGCCGCTGTTTGCCAATGCTG
>CBFHQN010000079.1:7617-9437 GCA_965657765.1 Luminiphilus sp.
AATGCTGAAGGTAATAAAGTGCTTCGCCCCTTCATGCGCCAGCGCGAAATCTATCGAGCAATGATGCAATACCTGGAGTTATAACCATGACCTTAAGAACAATCGATGGAAAAGAAGTCTCAAAAATCTGCCTCGGAACTATGACTTGGGGTCAGCAGAACACCGAAGCCGAGGCGCATGAGCAAATTTCTTATGCTCTGGATCGTGGGATCAACATGCTGGACGCGGCCGAGATGTATCCGGTCCCACCGCGTGCTGAAACACAGGGACGTACTGAGGAATATATCGGCACATGGTTTAAAAAGACCGGATTGCGGGACAAGTACATACTCGCCACCAAAGCAGCAGGCCCCAATCCCGAGTTTCACTACCTGAGAGGTGGCCCTCGCTTCACTCGAGAGCAGCTCATGGAGGCGGTCGATGGGTCTCTGCGACGGCTTCAGACTGACTGTATCGATCTTTATCAACTTCACTGGCCCGATCGCTACACAAACTTCTTTGGGCAGCGCGGTTATTTACACCGTGAACAACCGGAGACACCGATTGATGAAACGCTGCGAGCACTGCAGGAGCTAGTTGCAGCAGGAAAAATCAAAACTATCGGTCTATCGAACGAGACGCCCTGGGGAACAATGAAGTTTTTAGAGCTCGCGGATCGCGAGGGCTTGCCCCGCGTCGAGAGCATTCAAAACCCCTACGGCCTGCTGAACCGAACCTATGAAATAGCGATGGCTGAAGTATCGCACCGCGAGAATGTTGGACTACTCGCCTACTCGCCACTGGGTATGGGGCTGTTAACAGGAAAGTATCGCCACGGTGCTCAACCCGAAGGTTCGCGAATGGCCGTATTCGAGCGTTTTACCCGCTATGACGGTAATGAAACCCTGGAGGCAACCGAGCAATACTTACAGCTAGCTGACGAGCACGATTTGAATCCAACACACATGGCATTGGCCTTCGTAAACACGCGTCCGTTCGTACTCTCGAACATCATCGGTGCGACCACCATGGAGCAGCTAAAGATGAATATCGATAGCCTCGACGTAACGCTATCCAAAGACGTATTTAAGGGCATTGAGGCGATTCAACAGCGACTGCCAAACCCTGCGCCTTAAACGACCTATGTGATCGGGAACGCCCGCGATTGCGGGTTTTTCGACCAGCGTTCCGCCAAATCATCTCAAGCGTAGCGGTCCGTTTTAGTTAAGTGCAATTTACCCGTTAATGCTTTTGCCGAATCACCGGAGCTTTTATGTCTACGCGGCCATGAAGCGAGTACGCATCGTATTACACGGCTGTACTCCAAGTGCGCTCAACGAATCGTGAGTAGCCTCACCCTCAGTTACATATTGACCCAGCTATTTCGAGCACGAACTCTAAATTGCGCTTCACGCCATCGGAGCACCACGCTATCGGGGAGTATTTCGATTACCGTGAACGCACCCACGCGCTGACGCGCTTTAACGGTCTTCCCATTTAAAGTCACCGAAGAACTGCCAGCAGGGTCATAACGATGCTCGCTGTAAATCAGTGATGGAATATCGTCTTTGATCTGCTGCGAAAGTGTCTCGAGCAAGGGCTCAGAACTCTCTACCAGCGGTTTGACACCCAACTCCTCTTGAGCCGCCGCCAGAATGTCTGCAAAGTCAGTAGAAGGCGCCTCATCCAACTCCTGAGATACGGAACCGAAAATACTCCCCCTTCCTGACTCGCCTCCATCGCTTGAGGCACTGGATTGGTTAGAGACCGCAGTTTGGCTCGCTTCCTCATTGAGCGCTTGATAAATCGCACGGAGTTCCTCTGGACTTGTTACCGGTTGG
>CBFHQN010000080.1:0-3922 GCA_965657765.1 Luminiphilus sp.
ACTTGCCTCGGTACCGGGTAGCCAGCTCGCTACGAATGCATCCGAGCGATTCAACTCTGGATTCATGAACATAGGGCGTCCGCTCATAAGAAGGGTGGTGACAGGCACGCCCGCGTCGCGGAGTGCCTGCACTTGCAGCAACGGACTGCTGGCGGTCCAGTCAAGATTCTGTAGGTCGCCATTGCCCTCGGCATACGGCTGCTCAGAGAGGACGACTACAACTGCATCAGGAACGGAGGAATAATTCCCTGCCGGTGAATATTCTAAAGTCCCGCCTGCTGACTCAACGACGTCGCTAAAGGCGTCGCGTATAGTGGTTGCGCCCGGGAAGTCAGCGTTTGTTGTCCCCGTGCCTTGCCACGTTACAGACCAGCCGCCTGCCTGAAGCGGGATACTGTCCGCTGCCGGCCCCACGAGTAGGATTCTTTGGTCCGGGTTGAGTGGCAGTGTGGCGTTATTGTTTTTCAGCAACACCTGAGATCGTCTCACCGCCTCTCGGGCAATTGCTCGGTGCTCGGGGCTTCCCACAACACTGGTAGGCTGTCGCGATGGATCAAAATTCCGCGAAATCAACCCCAGCTTTTGCTTGAGGTCGATAATTCGGGTGACGGCCTGATCGATTCTTGATTCGCTGACTTGGCCGCTTCTAACCTGCTCGATCAAGTTATTGCGGAATGCTAACCACTCCGTGGGCACCATGATCATGTCGATTCCGGCATTGATGGCTTGCACGCAACTTGCGTTTGAACACCCTGCAACCTGCCCAATCCCGTTCCAGTCGGAGATAACCATGCCGTTGAAATTTAGTTCGTCTCGAAGCAGTGAGGTTAGTAGCGACTTTGAGCCGTGCACCTTCTCTCCATTAATACTGCTGAAGGTTGCCATGACCGTGTCCACATCGGCTTCGAAAGCACCGATATAGCCGGATCCATGTTCTGTCATCAGTTGGGCGCTAGAGGATACGAGCGTATTACCTTGGTCTACTCCCGCTTGAGTACCACCGTCGCCGATGAAATGTTTTGCCGTCGCGGCTATGCCTTCAGCCTCGATTCGTTCGACCATGACACGACCATAGGCCTCGACGATCGCAGGATCATCAGAGTAACTCTCGTAAGTACGACCCCATCGATAATCCTTGGCCTGCGCAAGTGTGGGCGCAAATGTCCAGTCAATTCCCGTTGCAGCGACTTCACGGGCGGTTGCGGTGGCGATCTCCCCAATTAAATCTGGGTCGTTGATAGCCCCGAGACCGATGTTGTGGGGGAAAATCGTCGCGCCACGTAAATTGTTGTGCCCATGCACGGCGTCGGTTCCCCATATCAGCGGGATTCCCAAGCTGCTATTTGATCGTTTTAGCGATGCCTCTCGGAGCTCCCGTGCGAATTGCAGCCATGCTTCAGGGGGCGCCGCGCGATTACCATACGGGTGACTTCCTCCCCCGTTTAACACACTGCCTATACCGTATTGGCTTATTTCCTCGAGCGTGATGTAGCCAATTTCTGGCTGAATCATTTGTCCTACTTTCTGCTCGAGTGTCATTTCAGCGACGATTCGAGCTGTGGAGGCTGCGAAAAGATCAAAGTCTCCATCGATGACCACCACTTCTAAGGAAACTTGAGTGGTATTTCCTGCTGCATCAGTCGCTGCATAGGTAATCGTATAGGTGCCGGGCTCAGAGCCTACTGAACCCGATATGACGACGGTTAGCTCACCGTCTCTGTCATCGATTGCAAGGGCACCCGCTTCGATGTACTCGTCGCCCTCGAATAGCGTCACTGTACCTGTGGTATTTAGCGTTACGGTTGGAGGTGTTCTATCAGCGCTCGGGTCTTCTCCGGGTGAGCAGGCAGCGAGGACCGCTGCGCACAGTAGAGGGAGTGATAGGCTCATACGGCACCATGCATCGTGAAGACGCGAGTAATTATTCCTGAAGCACGAGCCTGCTCTATGCTGACCTCGGCCGCAATACAGACGAGACTAGGCGGACCAAAGGAGCGTTGCAAAGTTTCGATTTGAGAGGGTAGCCTTGCGCTCCCATACATCCTTAGGGGATTTTTATGAGTAGACGGGGGCAGTGTCTTTGCGGTGCGGTCAAAATCGAGACATCAGCTAAGCAATGCGGCTTGGACATTTGTCATTGCAAAAACTGTCAGCTTCAGACCGGCGGCCCATTTGCCGCATTTTTAGCGCTGCCACTCGGAGAGCTTACTCTATCAGGTCCTTTGCGATGCTTTGATGACAATCGGACTGTGAGTGGTAATGTCGTTGAGCGCTTCTTCTGCGAAAGTTGTGGCTCTCCCTGCTATGTGAGGGTTCAGAGAGCCCCGAAAATCGCCTATGTCTTCTCAGGGCTGTTTGACGAAACCGATGACCTGTCCCCGAAGGGACACGGTTGGACGTCACAGAAACAACAGTGGGTACAGGTCAGAGAGGACGAACCACAATTTGCTGTGGATCCAGGGCTTTACCCAGAATAAGCTACAGCTCCTAGGGTATGCTGGGGCGTTTATGACGCGGCTCTGCGCTCTAGTTGCGAAGGCGATACAATCGCCATCGCGTCAAAATACAAAAATCAAACAATCCAAAAACAACAAGAGAGACACAACAAATGACAAATTCAAGTTCTGATGCTCAAGTTGCCGCCTACATTCAGCAAGCTGCCAAAGCTGCGTGGAATGTAGAAGGAATATCCGATGCGCTGCCGCGTCGAAAAATCGAGAGTGTTGGGATTATTGGCGCGGGCACAATGGGTGGCGGTATCTCCATGAATTTTGCTTCTGCCGGCATTTCTGTGACCATCGTTGAAACGAAGCAGGAAGCGCTTGAGCGGGGATTAGGGGTTATACAAAAGAATTACCAGCGCAGTGCTGATCGAGGCCGCTTCCCTCAGGAGGAAGTAGAGATTTGCATGAGTCGCTACACGCCATCACTGGATTTATCGGCTCTGTCGAGCTGCGACCTGATCATCGAAGCCGTATTTGAGGACATGGAGATTAAGAAGTCTGTCTTCAGCCAGCTTGATAAGATCGCGAAGCCAGGTGCTATTTTGGCGACCAACACTTCTGCTTTGAATATTGATGAGATTGCGTCAGTAACCTCTCGTCCAGAGGACGTTATCGGTTTGCACTTTTTCTCGCCGGCCAATGTGATGCGTCTTCTCGAAATTGTTCGCGCAGAGAAAACCGCTGACGATGTTGTCGCTACCTCGGTCGATCTTGCCCGAACGATAGGAAAGGTGGCTGCGCTCGTCGGCGTATGTCCGGGCTTTGTTGGAAACCGAATCCTATTCGCCCGTCAGTATCAGGCGAACGCACTCGTCTACAAAGGCATTATGCCGTGGGACATCGATGCTGCTTTTAATGAGTTTGGCTTCAAAATGGGCCCCTTCCAAATGTCTGATCTCGCGGGTCTCGATATTGGCTGGAAGAAGGGCGCAACGACGACCAATCCAATTCGTGACGCATTGTGTGAATTAGATCGTCGTGGTCAAAAAACAGGTGCGGGTTACTACGATTATGATGAAAGTCGGAAGAATATTCCGTCTGATGTGACCGCAGGTATCATTCGAGAGATTACGGGTGCTGACGACGCTTTGATGTCGAACGAAGCGATCATCGACCAGTGCGTGATTCCGATGATCAATGAAGCGCTTGCCATTCTCGAAGAGAACAAAGCCCAACGACCGTCCGATATCGATGTGGTTTGGCTGAATGGCTATGGCTGGCCCTTAGACAAGGGTGGTTTGATGTACTACGCCGATACCTTAGGTGCCCAGAAGGTTTTGGATGTCATGACTGACCTGGCCGAAAACGATGAATCGATCAAAGTATCCGCCTTGCTCGCAGCGTTGGTAGTTAATGGTGGCAAGTTCGTGGATATCGATACGGGTGGGCTCAAGGTCTGATCGATCAGACGCTAAAGA
>CBFHQN010000080.1:3932-9407 GCA_965657765.1 Luminiphilus sp.
GAGATAGCGTGTCGTGAATCAAGTGACGTCAACGACAGGACTAGTACCACGGCTCTTTTCGCAGACCGTATCGGATTCCGACCGTCTGTTTTGGCTGCTGAACGCGGGTGGCTGGATAAGTCTGTCGGTGGTGACCTATGTGAGTTTGTCATTACCTTATGACCAGCTGCAGTTCGCCTATATCGCTCACAACATTCTTCAATCTGTTCTAGGGTTCTTGCTCAGTATTCCACTCAGGCAAGCCTTCAAAGCGACATGGAATTGGCCTGCGACAACGCGTGTGGCCATTGCCATTACGCTCATTTTGATTGTGGCCACGGTATGGGCGGCAATGCGTCTGCAACTTTTGATTGTGATTGCCGGTGAAGCCGACCTTTGGGATGACTTTGGCGGGTTCTTATTTCCGTCTCTGTTTGTGTTCTTGGCATGGGTGGCGCTTTATCACCTTGTTAAATACGCGCAGTTGCTTCAAAGCGAACGCGAGTCTACGTTGGTGCTTGAGGCAGGCAGGCGCCAAGAGGCCTTTAAGCTCGTATCGGCCGAATCTGCTGCGCGCGAGGCACAGTTAAAACTACTTCGCTATCAGCTCAATCCACATTTTTTGTTTAACACGCTCAATTCCATAGCGTCTCTTGTCAGTGCGCGACGGAGTGACGATGCGCAAAGCATGATTGGAGAGCTATCGACTTTTCTCAGATTCTCTCTCGAGTCCGATCGCAACGTGACCTTGCCTCTAAGAGACGAAATTGAGGCACTGGATTTGTATCTTCGTATCGAGCAAGTGCGATTCTCCGATCGGTTGGTTGTCGAGCAGGAAATCGATCCGCGCGCGCTCGCTGAGCAGGTTCCTAGCTTGCTCCTTCAGCCGCTGGTTGAGAATGCGATCAAACATGCTATCGGCCGCGCAGAAGAGGGTGGACATATTCTAATTACCGCAAAGTTGCGCGAGACGGAGCTTGTGGTAACCGTTGAAGATAGTGGCACGGGGGATAATGAAGAACAGCCCGAGTTAGGCCAACTATTTGACTCGCCTGGCTTCGGGTTGCGCAGCACAGCTGAGCGTTTGGAAAATCTGTATGGGGACGCTTTCAGTTTCAATGCGGGACGTTCTGGCTTAGGTGGATTGAAACTTGCGTTACACTTGCCGACGAGGGGGCGACGACCATGACAGACAAATTGCGAGTGCTTATCGTTGATGACGAGCCGTTAGCGCTAGACTACATGGAGCGTCTTCTGGGTGACGTCGCTGATGTTGAAATCGTGGCTCGCTGCCGAAGCGGACGAGAGGCCCTTACGGAGCTTCAAAATCAGGCCGTGGACCTTATGTTTTTAGACATCCAAATGCCTGGTTTAAATGGTCTTGACGTCGTAAAGCGTTGCCAAAGTGATGTAATGCCTGCCGTTGTTTTCGCAACTGCTTATGACGAATACGCGGTGCGAGCCTTCGAAGCCAACGCTGTCGATTACCTCCTTAAGCCATTCGAGTCAGAGCGCGTCGTTGATGCGGTGTCGCGTGCTAAGGATCGATTGCTGTCGGTTGCATTACAGAGCGGTAAAGAGGCAGCGGTTGCAGCGATTGCAGGGCTTGAGGGCGGTTCTGAATTGCTTGCGGGAGACGTGCAAGAACGGCCGGCAAGACTCCCGATCAAGGACGGCCCCCATACCCATCTCGTTGAATTGGAAACAATCGATTGGATCGACGCGGCAGGTGACTATATGTGCGTGCATGCGGGCAACCAAACCTACATTCTGCGCTCTACCATGAAAGAGCTGGAAAAAAAGCTTTCGTCCCAATTTGTAAGGATCCATCGCTCAACGATCGTGAATCTACACAAGGTACGATCGGTGGATGCTATTCCAAAGGGAGAGTGCCTTCTGCACCTTGATGACGAAGTCAGTTTGAAGGTCAGTCGCAACTATCGTTCGGCCGTCCAAGACCTCATGGGATAAGGCTTAACAAGCCCTTTCCCACTTGTCTCGCCCCAAGTCCCTATCGTCGCGTTTGTATTAAGCGTTCCGCGTCGTTGTGGGATAAAGCAGACTGCTAAAACTAACTATATATTCAATGAATTGGGGTTACTCATGTTTGATCGTTTGCATCGTCATGGCCGTCTGATCGGGATTGGCTTAGCGGCAGCACTACTGAACGCCTGTGGTGGGGGAGGTGCTTCGTCACCAGAGACTGAGCCGTTCTACTTGGAAGAGCAGGAAGAGTGGACGCTGGTTTGGGCTGATGAGTTCAACGGTAGCGGCGTCGATGCTACTAACTGGACGTTCCAGATAGGCGACGGTACTGATTATGGCCTGCCCGAGCCAGGCTGGGGTAACGGAGAGCGTCAGTTCTATCTCGAAGACAATGCGGCGGTGGCAAACGGGTCACTTGTGATCACTGCAAAAGAAGAGCCAATGGGCGGCATGCCTTACACCTCGTCCCGCATGCGCTCTATCGGCAAGTTTGACTTCACGTATGGCCGGGTTGAAATGCGTGCCAAGGCCGCGGCGGGCCAGGGTTTGTGGTCAGCGATCTGGATGATGCCTACCAATTCTCCTTACGGCACATGGGCGGCATCTGGTGAGATCGACATCATGGAAGTCGTAAACGCGGGCACCGAAAATCAAGGTGTTTTCCTCGCGGCACACCACGGTTTCCAGTGGCCCCTGAACCAAATCGTTACGGCGCCTGCTGAGGTTGATGATGCTTCAGATTGGCACACCTATGCGTTGGAATGGTCTGGTGAGTACCTTCGTTGGTTCGTCGATGGTGTGCATCTGCGCACTGTCGAAGCAGAGTCGTACTACAGCTACTTCTTCGCCGGTAACGACACAGGTTTCACCGCTGCGAGCGATTCTGCGGCACCGTTTAACCAAGATTTCCACTTAATCGTGAACCTTGCGGTTGGCGGTAACGGTCCTGGTTTTGTGAACCCAGCCGACGTTGATGGCTCAACGTTGGAAGTTGACTACATTCGCGTTTTTGAGTGCTCGTATGGCCTTGCCGACGGCACGGGCTGTAACTCAAATGCAGACCGCGGTCTAGAAACGCCCGAGGAAGCCGAGCCTTACATCGACGAGACGGTTCTCTTCGCTGATGGTGCGTCGCTACTCTCATGGCCAACAGGCGAGCGTCAGCTGGTAGCTGCCGCTGGTTGGGACAACGACGGCGCAATGTCGGTCGTCGATGACGGATCGGTTATTAATATCGTTACATCGGGTGCCGGCAATGCGGTTATCAATGCTGCGGATGGCGAATCTTTCGAACTCTTCGGCTACTACGGCGCGGGTGAGTTGCGTTTCGATATGTACATCGAGGCCGCAGGCACAGCACCGCTTAGTGATATCTTGATTAAGATGGATAGCGGTTACCCCGCACTGGGTCAGGTTTCTTTGTCGGTAGCGGATCTGCCAAAAGACGAGTGGTTCTCTTACAGCATTCCACTTCGCGATCTGGTCGAGAATCCCGGTGAGCAGCCGTTGAACCTTCAGCAGGTTGTAAACCTGATTGTTATTGAGCCTACAGCCGCTGCGTCGCTCAAGGTCGACAATGTGTCACTGAAGTGTGGTCACCCCTACCGTCGCGAGTGCGGTATCAGTGGTCCACGTCAGGCGGGCGATGGTTCCACGCTTGTTGTTCTTGACGAAATTGGTCTTGAGGGTGGCTTCTGGTCCTCGCTAGGTATTGGTGGTAGCTCTACTGATTCTGGATTCGTTTCTTATTACGAGTCAGGTACGAATCAGGTGACTTGGAGCAACACGGGCGACAGTCTTCTAGTTAATTTTGCTTCGAGTGATGAGTTTGGTGTCTGGTTCGTTCAGGCTGATCAGCCAGGCGTCGACTTGTCTCTTTATGAAGACGCAGGCTTCTTGCGCTTCGATCTTAAACTGCCTCAAGAGACGATTGATGGCGGCCTCAATTACAAGGTAGAGAATGAGTACCCAGACGGTACGGGTGACTTGTCACTCGACCTCACCGGTGTAGAGGCTGACGTTTGGACCTCTTTTGAGATACCTGTAGCGGCTTTGCTAGCGTCGACTAACGCAGCAAACTATACAGATCCCCGTCCCGGTGAGCCGCTGGATATTTCCGCGGTACGTGCAGCGCTTGTGATGTGGCCCGCAGGCGATCAGGGCGGCATCTTCTTCGAAATCCGTGACGTTCGATACGAGAACGATCCAGGTGCCGCAGGGGATCTTTGTCCTCAGCCAACACCTTATGGCACAGCTGCAATTACTGGCTCATTCGGTGGTGCGGTCATCGAAGAGGGAGGCGTTTATTCATTCCCAACAGGATCCGAGCCTTGGGGTGGATTTGCGAACGAGAATACTGACATGTACCCCATGTCATTCCCGCACGGTGGAACGATTACTTTCAATGCAGCGGTTCCGCTCGGTGGAAGTGCTGACGTAAGATTCCGTTTCGAGTTCAATCCTTACCCAGACGTAGATCCTGCGTACGATACGGCTGCTATCAACGTCTCTGGTACTGAGCTCACTTCTTACACTATCGAGATCCCCTCACAGGGTGAGAATACGTTCTCGTCGTTCCTGATGTACCTGAATACAATGGACGTAGGTGTGCAGGTCAGTAACGTAAGCGTTGTGGCTAATGCGCCTGAGTGCGAGGAGCCCAGCAACGATACAGTCCTCGACCCAGCGTCATTCACTGAAGCGTTTGGTGGTACAACTGTCGTTGACGAAGTCTTTACCTTCCCCACAGGAGCCGAGGCTTGGGGTGGTTTTGCGAACATGAATGCGGATCTCTATCCATTGAGCTTCCCTTACGGCGCAACCATCTCGTTCATGGGTTCAGTGCCTGAGGGTGGTGCGGCAGATGTTCGTTTCCGCTTCGAGTTCAATCCTTACCCTGACGTGGACCCTGCCTACGACACCGAGGCGGTAAACGTATCCGGCACTGAGGCGATGGAATACACCATCGAGGTCCCATCACAAGGTGAGAATACCTTCTCGTCCTTCTTGATGTACCTCAACACTCAGGACGTTGGCGTCAACATCACAGATGTGGTCATTACCGTGAAGGGTGAGCCAGTGGTAGAGGGAACCGAGCTAGATCCTGCGGAGTTCACTGAAGCCTTTGGTGGCACGACACAGGCTGATGGCGTTTACACGTTCCCAAGTGGCGCAGAAGCCTGGGGTGGTTTCGCTAACATGAACACCGATCTCTATCCTCTGAGCTTCCCGAATGGTGCCAAAATCTCCTTCACAGGGGCGGTTGCCTCGGGTGGTGCAGCTGAGTTGCGGTTCCGTTTTGAGTTCAATCCTTACCCGGATGTAGATCCTGCATATGACACCGATGCCGTTACGGTTGCGGGCGCAGATCCGATGACATATGAGATTGAAGTGCCAGAGCAAGGCGACAACACGTTCTCCTCGTTCTTGATGTACCTCAACACGCAAGATGTCGCAGTATCTGTTAGCGACGTGGTTATCACGGTTTACTAAAACCTATACCGTTAGTCT
>CBFHQN010000081.1:0-9394 GCA_965657765.1 Luminiphilus sp.
GATTCAGCTGATAAAGCCAAGAGCGTTGGCTGGCCGTTTGAAAGACAGTGTAGGAGCTGATTGCTTGGTTTGGGCTCGAGCTGTTTTTTGGAGAACGGGTTGTCAGCGAGGATCTAGTGTGTGCTTTAAGGTAACTATGCTGGCGCCAGCTCCCGTTAAAAAAAGCGCCAAGGGTGATGCCGCGCCAGTAGAGTTCGCTGTAGGCCGGTACATTCCCGGTAAATTCAGCACGGAATGCCACACTAGCGTCTCGACCTAGGTCTGCCACATCTCCTGGTCTTAAGGTGTCTGACATGCCCATTTTGACGCTCTCCCCCAGTACCGGTATTGCCCAAAGCGGAGCAATGCGAGGGAATACCAGAAACCAAACAAGGGTCATTGGGATAGCGCCAAAAATTATGGCCATTGGGAAGCGAATTCTACGGATTAGCGACTTGGGCTGATCAATGATCGTATTGATTTCAACGAGCGCGAGTAGGCCGAGCGAAAGGAGGGCAAGCACAGTGATCGATGCCCAAAGCGATTGATCGAACAGGAACAGGCTCGCCCCTAAAGCGATATTGCTGAACACCAGCACATAGGCGTCTCTCGCCGCTTTGACCTCAATGAGCTTTAACGAGGCCCCTAGAAGGAGAAGCCCGACTGCGGGTTCTAGTGTGAGTTTCGAGGGAAAAGCCCACCACCAGACACCAAAACTCACTACAACCAATGTATTCATCGCCCCGCGGTTAAGACGAACAACGGGCAATGATTGTTGATGCGTGCTCACAGCTATCAGACTGGTGATAACCGTCAGTAGAGGAATGCTCCAGCCGAGGTTGGGAATAAGGCTAGGGAGCAAAAGCAACTGCATCGCGGCGGTTGGAATGGCTCGGCGAGGTTGCCAAAATTTGTGGTTATGGGAGGACATTAAACGTCTCCCTTTGGCACATGACTTTTAGGAAACTGCGCGAGTGCCATCAGGGCCTCGCTGTTTTTTTGATCGCTAACATGACAAGCAATTTCTTTTCCTGGCAGCCTGAGCGTAAAAGGACGATTGGCTGCCTGCGCTTTGGCAACTCGGTAGCACAGCCATGAGAGACGCGTTTCGTTATCAACGTTGGGGTAGTCGTTGAAGTCAATGATCTCTTCAGCGTCTGAGGCATTCTGAGCACGAAGATCGACGAGGGGTGTATCGCCACGCGCAACAGACGGCCAGTGGATTTGTTTCAGGGCGTCACCCTGTTGGTACGCCCTAAAACTGTGGAGATCGTCTCCGAATCGATCAATGCTCGATAATTCTGGTGTTGAGGTATCGTCTTTATCGGATGAAGCATATTTTTTCGTCATCGTAGGTTGGATGGGGCGCGGGTAAACCCAAGTTGTCTGAGCAACATCAATCCATGACCAGCAACGAACCAAACCTAGTGGATACCGGGTTTCAATCAAGAGACGACCCGCATGAAAGGCACCTCGATGTTGAGGATATGCGAACACGCTGCACTTAGTGATGCTTCCCACCTCCGCGAACGCAAGTGTTGCGAAAGGCTCGTGAGCCGTTGCAGTACCTACGACAGTCGCGTTAGTGATGTCTGTACTGGCGCCACTGGCGGCCCCGGCGGGCGGCGCTTGCCGAGGTAATTCAAACTTAATACTGAGTCGCGGTCTTTTCTTGGCAACGACATCGATTGTGATTGAGACTCGATCACCCAGAAAAACAGGGGCATTAGTGGCGCCCTTTACGATCAGTCCACTCAGGTTCGCAAAGGTAAGGCGGATGGCTATGACAAATACGGTCGCTAGTAAAAACACCAACCCGTAAATGAGGTTGTTTTGATAGTTGATCGCAATGAGTAGAAGAACAAGTAGGAGTACTAAAAAACCCATACCGGCTGTGGATGGGAAGATAAACAGATTACGTTGGTTGAGTGTGACCTCGCGCGATCGAGGAATTCTTCTGTTGATCCAGCGGTTCCAGCGGTTCCAGCGCTTTGCGAAAAATTGGGCGCGCAGCACCGAGTTCTCAGCTATAAATATCGACGCTTTCGAGGATGCAAATGAGCGTCTGTTCGATGGATTGGTTGTCACTACTTGTTGAGACACATTTGTGGCCCACAACAGACAGCGCTACGTCTTGAATATCGTCCGGCAGGACGTGGTCTCGCCCATGAATATAGGCCCAAGCCCGAGCAACGGCGAGCCACTGCAAGCCTCCGCGCGGAGAGAGGCCCAAACGAATACCCGGCTCGTTTCGCGTCGCCACGATGAGTCGATGCAAATAGTCAATCAGGTCTTCAGAGCAGTGGATCGCAGCTACTTCTCGTTGCCACATTGCCAAAGGTGGTTTCTGTTCTGTCGCAACATCGCCAGTAGACCCTGAGGAAAGCATCGTCTTTTCGTGTACAGCATCAGGATAACCAAGGGAGAGGCGCATGCTGAAACGGTCAAGTTGCGACTCTGGAAGCGGGTATGTGCCTGTTTGGTGCACAGGGTTCTGTGTCGCTATGACAGTAAACTGATCATCCAAGGCATAGCTGGTTCCTTCGATGCTTAAGGTGCGCTCCGCCATTGCCTCCAAAAGCGCACTTTGTGTTCGCGGTGTCGCTCTATTTATCTCGTCGGCAATAACGAGTTGTGTAAATAACGGGCCTCGGTGAAAAACAAACTGCTCTGTTGCTCTTTCGAAGATTGTGCTGCCCGTAATCTCAGAGGGCATGAGGTCTGCGGTGAACTGGATTCGGTGGCTATCGAGCCCTAACGCGGCAGCGAGTCCTTTCGCCAGCGTCGTCTTACCTACACCAGGTACGTCCTCAAGTAATAGGTGCCCACGAGCGAGGATGCAAGCAAGGCTTAGTCGGACTTCTCTTGATTTTCCGAGAAGTTGGGCGTCGAGGTTGGCAAGGATGTATTGGAGTAAACGTGAATTGGTCATAGCGCCATCGTAAATTTACTAATCGGGTAGGGCTCAGTACTTCAGGATAATGCCATAGTGAGCCAATTATTTATGGCCCCCCACTTACTCTTTATCCCAGAGCTTCCACTCAGGGTCGATCGGTATGGGGTCCGAGTGCATATGTCACCGAGTGTGCATAATTAGAATAGATCCCCCAATCACTTCTGCAGTAATGCATTGTGCTTAAAGTCTTGGTGTGCACATCTCACGCCATCCTTTGGTTGGATTCGTTGCAAATCACTCCCCGCTTTGCCCAAGGAGTGCTAACCTCAGAACATCATAGGAATGGAAGCATAATCATGGTTCGGGGGCTTTTCGCTGCGCTTATCGCGGCTTCTACACTCAGTTTTTTATTACCTCTATCGGCAACTGCTGACGACAATGCGATGGATCTAAGCGGTCTCAAATGGCGGAACATAGGTCCGGCGTTTATGTCGGGTCGCATTTCAGACATCGATTGGAATCCTGAAGATTCAAGCGTTTGGTATGTGGCTGTCGGGTCAGGTGGTGTCTGGAAGACTGAAAACGCGGGTGTGTCTTGGACACCTATCTTCGATGCGCAGAGTTCCTACTCTATCGGCAACGTTACAGTGGACCCCTCCAACCCCAACACAGTCTGGGTTGGTACAGGCGAGGACGTTGGCGGGCGCCACGTTGGCTTTGGCGACGGTATTTACCGCTCCGATGATGGAGGCGCCACTTGGGAAAACATGGGACTTCAGGAGTCTCAGCATATCTCTACCATTTTGGTACATCCGAATAATTCGGATGTGGTCTGGGTTGCAGCACAGGGTCCGCTGTGGACTCCGGGTGGCGAGCGTGGCCTCTATAAAACACGCGACGGTGGCAAGACCTGGCGCAACGTATTGAGCGCTGGCGAGTGGACCGGCGTCACCGATATCGTTATTGATCCCTCCAATACTGACGTTCTCTACGCAGCCACGTGGCAGCACCACCGCACGGTTGCGGCCTACATGGGAGGTGGCCCGGAGAGCGGTGTCCATAAGTCGACTGACGGTGGAGAGACATGGCGGCGTCTAGAGACCGGGCTGCCTCAAGGCAATATGGGCAAGATCGGTCTGACTATATCTCCACAGGACTCCGACGTTGTTTACGCAGCTATCGAGCTTAACCGCAGAGAGGGTGGCGTTTGGCGCTCGGATGATCGAGGGGCAAGCTGGACTAAGGGAGCAGATGCGGTTGGCGGCGGCACAGGGCCGCATTATTACCAAGAGATTTTTGCGAGTCCACACCATTTCGACTGGCTCTACCTGGTCGGTCCAACTGTTCAAAAGTCGACCGATGGGGGTAAGACCTTTACGTATATGGAGCACCCCAACCAGCACGGCGATATGCACGCTATTGTGTTTGATCCGGCAGACCCTGATTACATCATGATGGGTACCGATGGCGGTGTTTATGAGAGCTTCGATCTAGGCACTACCTGGCGTTACATGGAAAACCTTCCCATTACGCAGTACTACAAACTGGCACTCGATGATGCCGAGCCTTTCTACAACATCTACGGCGGCACTCAGGATAACAATACGCAAGGTGGCCCTTCACGAACCGACAACGTAAGTGGCATTCGAACGGCGGATTGGTTAGTGATTCTGGGCGGTGATGGGCACCAGCCCGCAACCGAGCCAGGCAATCCCGATATCGTTTACGCGCAATCTCAGCAGGGCAACCTCACTCGGATTGATCGTCGCACAGGTGAGACGGTCTACATCCAACCGCAGGCGGGGCCCGACGAACCTCCAGAGCGTTACAACTGGGATGCCCCCATCTTAGTCAGCCCACATAAGCCGTCTCGGCTCTATTTTGCGTCTCAGCGTGTCTGGAAGTCGGACGATCGCGGAGACAGCTGGACCGCTATCTCAGGTGACTTGACGCGGAATGAAGAGCGCTTTGCAATGCCTATTATGGGAGACACTCAAAGTTGGGATTCGCCTTGGGATATGTATGCCATGTCGAATTACAACTCGATTACATCTCTCGCTGAGTCTCCAATCAAAGCCGGTTTACTTTACGCCGGTACTGATGACGGTCAGATTCATATTTCACAAGATGACGGTGGTAGTTGGCGGTCGATGAACGTTGGCTCATTGCCAGGTGTGCCCGATACCGCCTTTGTGAACGACATACGTGCTGACTTGCACGATGAAGACACGGTTTATGTTGCTTTGGATAACCACAAGTACGGTGATTTCACGCCGTATTTATTGGTGAGTAAAAACCGTGGTCGTAGCTGGAAAATGATCACCGAAGGTATCCCGGACAAGCACCTTGTTTGGAGGTTGGTGCAAGACCATGAGCGTGCCTCACTTATGTTTGCAGCAACCGAGTTTGGTGTATACGCAACGCTCGATGCAGGCGAGTCGTGGCACAAGCTCTCGGGCGGCATGCCGACAATCTCCGTTCGCGATATTCAAATTCAGCGACGCGAGAACGATCTGGTGGCCGCAAGTTTCGGTCGAGGGTTCTTTGTGCTCGATGACTACACAGCGCTCAGATCGATGGATGCCGACACCTTCGAGCAGGAAGCCGTGTTGTTCGAGCCGCGAGATGCACACTGGTATTTCCAAAAGCGTCCACTAGGTTACCGACCTAAGGGTTCACAAGGCGATTCACTTTACGTTGCTGAGAACCCACCCTTCGGCTCAGTGTTTACCTATTATCTGGCAGATAGCTTTAAGACTCAGAAACAGGTTCGCCAAGCGGCTGAGAAAAAGGCCAAGGAGGCGGGTAAATCTGTGACCTTTCCTGGCTGGGATGCGGTCACCGCAGAGACACGAGAGACAAAACCTAAGGTTGAGTTAGTGGTTTCTGACGCGTCCGGGACTGTCTTGCGTCGTGTCGCTGCGAGTAACAAAAAGGGATTAAACCGCGTCGCATGGGACCTGAGACGTTCGTATCTCGGCCCGGTACAAACCGGCAAGAACTGGCGTGGTGACGAGCCCAGTGGCTTTATGGTGGTTCCTGGCACTTACACGGCAAAGTTGGTTGTTACCGACGAGGGAGAGCAGAGACGTCTCGCTGGCCCCGTTAGCTTCAAGGTTGATCAATTGCGCGAAGGTTCTCTGACAGGGACATCGCTTGCGGAGATGGAGGCCTTTAATAACGAGCTCAGTGAACTGTATGGCCAGTCTCAGGCGGCACGTTACGCAATCAAAGCAGCACGAAAGGAACTCGCAGACCTGACAACTATGATGTCGCGCATGCAGACGCCGGTACCTGATGCCGGCACCAAGGTCGCTGCAATCAAGGCGTCACTCTTCGACATTGAGGAGACGATCTTTGGCAATAGCATGCAGGAGGGGATAGGAGGTTACGGGCCCACGAGCGTGACAACCTGGCTCGGACATGCGATGCGCGGGGTATCCAACTCGAGTTACGGTCCGACGCCAAGCCATCGCAAGAGTGTCGAGTATGCTCGGGGGGCTTTTGGACCCGCAAAAGAGCGCTTGAACGCACTGATTGAGAACAAGATTCCCGCTTTGAAAGCGGAACTTCAAGAAGCCGGGGCTCCCTGGACAGTTGGGGACCCTATTGGGCTCTGAGCTCTTTTAGTCGCTTCCGGAGCCGAATATAGCTCAATTCTGTGGCCCAGTAAGGAAGCACTCAGTGCTGCTTACGGGCGCCAGTCAATTTCCACATTGATTGCGCGCCCCGTATCAAAGGGCGATTGTTGCGTGGCGCTTGTTCGATAATTGTTGTTCAAACCATTAGTAACGGATGTTTTCACCGTCCACTCGGGATTAATCATCCACTCAGCTGAAACACCGAGAATCGTAGCACTGGCTAAGGCTGTTTCGCCCGGACCCGATCTGTTGCGAGAAAAACGATATCGCAGGTCCATTCCGAGTGCGTAGCTTGAACGCCGCCATGAGGTAGCGTAGCGAACACTGGCTGGAGGTAAGTCAGCGATGGTCTCGCCCGTAGATGATTCACCCTGCTGCCATTGCCACGAAAGTGTGTGTTTTATGTTGTTGTTTTGTCGCTGAATTTGACCATCAATGCCCCAGAGGTCGCCGCTTTTTAGGTTTCTATAGGACTCAAGACCGTCAGAGAGCAAGATTCGTTCTATGTATCGATCCACTCGGTTAGCCGAGGTAGTCATCTCAAACGTTGTGTCGCCAACGTCGTATACAAGAGTTAGTTGAGCGCCTACCGTTTCCTCACTCTGTAAGGCACCATTCCCCACCAGTCGTCCACGGGGTGTCTCCCCCTCAAAATACAGCTCGCTTAAGGTAGGAAGACGATATGCCGACCCAAGTTCTATGCTCAGATCCCATGCTAACGTCAGTTGCCAGTTGGCTTTCAGCTGCAAGTTAATGTCTGAGTGACTCGTGGAGCTGGAGGCGACCTGAGCCTCGGCTCGGTCAGCGCGCAAACCGCCCTGTAAGGAGAGTCCATTTAGATGCCAAGTACGCTCCCAGAAAAGTCCAGCGGTCCACTCTGTCCCATCATTGACGACGTGGCGTGACGCGATCTCAGCTTCGGGTTGCGCGGTAGTTTCGGTGATATCAACGCCATACCGGCGCGTAACGTCAATGCCGTAACGTTGAACGGACTGATCAGATTGAGTAGTGCGGGAGAGTAATCCCCCTATGGTCCTGCTTGAATAATCGCTCGCGTTTCTGAGACCACTGTCACGAAGTGTCTCCGAAGCCCACTCTTGTTGGTGGGCATATGTTTGAAGAAACCAATTATTGGGAGTGGTAGCTCGAAAGTTTAAAAGCCTGTGATTATCAAGAGGGTAGTGTGTGACTCGCGTATTTGGGAACAGTGCTGAACTCTTTCCAATATCGTTGCCATTGCTGACCAGCACTTCCGTCGAAATTTTTGTGTCCTTGACGAAGGACTTGTTGCGAACGTAGAAGCTTGATTGTTCGAAACGTGTATTCAATGGCGTGCCGTCGCTAGATTTGCCATTACGGGTCTCGCGAATGCTGCCTACCAAAGAGGTGTACTCATTGAGGGGTGTCTTCAGCGAGACCTCACGAGCATTCCCCATAGATGAGGCATTTATGGTTACCAAAGTTTCAATGGGATTGAGCAGTGAGACGTTCATCACGCCACCCATAGCACCTGATCCATAGAGACTAGATGCAGGACCCATATTCACCTGGACATTGTCTACAAGCTCTGGGGGCAAAAACGATAGCGAATTGCCCGCGCGTCGATCCGTAAGGATGGGTACACCCGAGATTTCCGTTCGAATTCTCCAGCGGCTGAAACCTCGCATACTATAGCTTTGGAATAAACCACCTTGTCCATTTAGTGAAACTCCTGGCAGTGCATCAGCGAGCGAACCAATGGATAGGGGCAGGGTGATTTGCTCTTCCGCCGAGGTTGTTCGTATTTCGGTACTTGTGAGTAGTGAGCCTATGCGCGGGTCTGCGACTCCGCTGACGACCACTTCCTCAAGCTGGGTTGAGTCCGCCGTTACTAGTGACGAACTGAATAGCGCGAGTGTAAAGGCGCTACAGGCAATAACATTCGCTAGTGCACTCGAAGAAAATGCACGTTCAGTAATCGCAGGTCTCACTACGGAAATTTTGGACTCTCTGTGTCTTAACCAAGCGTGCGCTGTCATCCCCGTGCGTTTTGCTGTTGTGTATTCGAGCTTGGTGTTCATGGGCGAAAGTTACAGTCGTGCGCCATCTTCGCGAGGCTCACCATAGTAGCAATTTCAAGGACTCAAAACTCGGAATTCTGATTCAATCTGCCGTCGAATCTCGATCTCGACAACTAAATTGAAATTGATCGGCTAATGGCTATCGATATCCTCTGTCATGGGGAGTCATGAATTATCAGGCCATTCTTATTACTTTGATCGCATTCCGGTTGCGAGCATGTTTGGGCTATTGTTGTTTTGCCCTGGGCTTCGTTATGTCACTCAGAGCTGACATCGCGTATCGATAGGTTCTACTCCTCCTCCCTCCGGCTTTCCTCGTTCTACGCTGGACTTTCGGTCTAACCCACTGGGCTTTGCCAGACCAGTCTGATTGAATGCCGATAGGCAAATTTATCCCATCAGGAAACACTTATGCGGTTAGCGTCCTCCGTCATCGAAGTTATCGGCGGCACACCACTTGTTAGCCTTGATCGCCTCACTCGGGCTTACGGAGTGGAGGGCATTATCGTGGCCAAACTCGACTATTTGAATCCTGGGTTTTCAAAAAAGGATCGCGCCGCTCTTGGGGTGATTGAGGCTGCCGAGGCGAGCGGAGAATTAAAGCCCGGCCAAACCGTTGTCGAGTTGACCTCAGGCAATATGGGGACCGGTCTTGCGATTGTTTGCGGCATCAAGGGATATCCCTTTGTTGCTGTCATGTCGCGTGGCAACTCAGAAGAACGCGCGCGGATGATGCGCGCACTTGGTGCTGAAGTGATATTGGTTGATCAGATGCCTGACTCTGAACCAGGTCAGGTATCGGGCGCAGACTTGGCATT
>CBFHQN010000082.1:0-9171 GCA_965657765.1 Luminiphilus sp.
GCGCCCGCTGAAAACCATAGCGCCCTCAACGACTGGCTAGCGAGAGCGCAGGCGTCGTTTGAAGAAGGGCGTGGTAACGCGTGACAGCCGGCTCTCGACGGCTCGCTGGACGAGCCGTCACCCTCCTTTTTCAAACGCTACTTCTTGCCAGTTGCTCTCCCAGTGAATTGGGCGCTGGTAAGCTAGAGAACTATGTCTCACGACTCAGCAACGTGTCAGAGATCCCAATTCCCAGCGTAACAACCGCAAGTATTGCAAGATCTCCGGCAGTGGCGCTCCCCCCAAGGGGAGAGGATAGCGACACACTGTCTATCATCGATTTCTTGGCCTTGAGCGGATGCGAACTTCAAGCGAACATCGCCAAGCGAAATACAACCATGGGCCGCAGTGCCTCAGCCTCTCAGCAACTTATTTTTGATCTGGAATTCATTCGCCTTGCTCCTGACTGCATCGAGAAACTGCGCGCTGAGGATGAGGGCGCTATTGCCGACCTACTAGAGGGGAGTCTGAGCCAACGCAATGATGGCCTTGTCTACACGATTGCGAAGGCCATCTTGGGAGGCGAGGAGTGGCGAGCGTTTTGGCGACCACCTGAGTTGCTGGGCGATTATCCAACCGACACAAGTGGTGATTCGGCTCAGACTCTGTGGGAACTATCTCAACGTATAAAGCGCTTCTTAGGGGGTAATTGGTCTTTCGAAGACGAGGATCTCGAGCCACTCCTCGCCAGATTACGTATCGATGCGGGGGGGCAATTGCTCAGCGCGGCGATACTTCAGGAGCAACGATTAGCTCAGGCTAATCAGATCCTCATCACCGCCAGCGGAGCGGGTAAATACTGCTCGGGAGCGCGCCAGTCTGAGGCAGGCACTATTGCCAAGACGATTGTCGCCAAATATTTCGCGGGCGATGTTCAGGGTTGGTCTGCGGCGGTGTCACAGCGGCATTATGAGATTCAGACACCAGTCGCGGAGATAGAGCAAAACCTCGCCGAGGCGCTTACTGACCCTTACACTACTTGGGCGGAAACAAGGGACAGCCACTTGGATGCACTTTTTTCTGCACCCAGACAGCATGTGAGCGTTGTTCAGTCTGCACTTGATAATTGCTAGGCGGAGACTGTTAGCTACCCTGATGGAGGGACTCGCTTACCGCCCCGCTCTGGTATATTTCGCAACGAATAACACGTAATGTCGCGAGCAAACGCAGCCATGGTGAAACTGATTTCGTCGCCTCTACAACCCAGTCAATGCCCGTCAGAGACTCGGGATTCGCGCCCCCTCTCAATAGGGTTGTACCAAATGAAGTGGTATGAAGATCTCGACGAGCACCTCGAGCATCTTCTTGCGGGTATTGCTACCTGCGCATCAGCAGGTGCAGACATTGTTTTCCTACCCGAGTTGACGCTAAGCCGCTATCCCGCTGATACACGACCTGAAGCCGCCACAGATCGAACTCCCGAGTCATTACTCGACGGGCCCACTATAAATTTTGCCCGAAAAGCCGCGGTTGAAAATAAGGTTTACGTCCAAGCCTCACTCTACGAAGCCGTGGATAGAGATGATGGCCTGGGTTTTAACACCGCCATCTTGGTCAACCCAGCGGGTAATTTGGTAGCAAAGACGCGCAAGCTGCACATCCCCGTTACCGAGGGTTATTTCGAGGACCATTATTTCGCCGAGGGACCCAATGAGTCGCCCTACCCCGTGCACAACGTGCCGATTGGCAACGCCACCGTAAACCTTGGCTTACCCACCTGCTGGGACGAGTGGTTTCCCGAAGTGGCGCGAAGTTATGGATTGCGGGGCGCCGACATTCTCTCGTATCCCACAGCGATAGGTTCGGAACCAGACCATCCCAATTTCAACACCCGTCCACTATGGCAAAAAGTGATCACGGGGCACGCCATCGCAAACGGCCTCTTTATTGCCGTACCGAATCGAACCGGCAACGAGGGCCTCATTAACTTTTATGGTGGTAGCTTCATTGTCGACCCCTTCGGTCGGATGTTGGTTGAGGCACCGGAGGACGAGGAAGTCGCGATGGTCGCTGAGATCGATATTGCGCAGCGACGGGATTGGCTACAACTTTTTCCTTTCTTCGGTACACGACGCCCCGACACCTACAGTGCGCTGACAGATCCGCGTGTCAACGCAAGAACTGACAGTGGTGAAGGCGAGAACGGTACGATACCGGGACTCACCTGGCGTTAAGCGCGATGCAAAAGGGGATACACTTGGCTTTAAACGCCGTGCAGTTCAAAACGAGGCACTCAAAAAGGGCATCAACGTATGAGTGATTGGCTGATGCCGCCTGAGTGGGCTAAGCACGAGGCAACTTGGATGGGCTTTCCCACGGGCGCTTATGACACGTCGGGCATCACCGATGACGATGCTCATGAGGCCTGGTCCACCGTGGCTAACAGTATCTCAGAGCACGAGCAGCTCAACATGCTCTGTCATCCAGATCAGATCAGAATCGCCACCCGAAAATTATCCTCGGCGATTACCATTCACCCCTTTGAAATCGACGACGCTTGGTTGCGCGACACGGGTCCAACCTTTGTCTGCAAGAGCGGATTACTCGGTGGCATTGATTGGATTTTTAATGGTTGGGGGGATCACACCGCCTTTGACTGGCGAAATGACGCCAAAGTAGCCAGTCACATCATTGACCTCACCGGTGCTACTCGCCTTGCCTCTGACTTAGTTAATGAAGGCGGTGGTATTACGGTTAACGGGGGTGGAGACGTCCTACTCACAGAAACCGTACAACTCGATCCAGGCCGTAATCCAAGTCGCGATAAGGCATCTGTGGAAACAGAGGTACACCCGCTCCTAGGTACCTCACGCGCAATATGGTTTGAGCGCGGGCTGTGGCGCGACTACCAAGATCATGGCACCCGCGGTCACGTGGATATGATTGCAGCGTTCGCGCCCGATGGGTCTGTATTACTCCACCGGCAGTTTGATAAGAGCCATCCCGACGAGGCCCTTTGGCAAGACCAATGCCGCGTTTTGGAGGAAGCCGGGTTCATGGTACGGGCAATGCCCGCCCCCAGAGTCACGCGCGACAACATCGGATGGGTCGATTACAGCTACATCAACCACTACATTGGTAACGGCTTTGTTTTAGTCCCTGCCTTCGCGGATCGTACCGACGAGCATGCGGTCGAGATACTGAAAGATCTCTACCCAGATCGGCACGTTGAGAGCCTGGATGCTCGAGTGATCTTCGCCATGGGCGGCGGCATTCACTGCATTACTCAGCAGCAGCCTGTAGCGGTCGGTCAATAAAGGCTTCTAGTCTCTGCGCCCGCGGCTAAAGTCGGAAGTCGGAAGTCGGAAGTCGGAAGTCGGAAGTCGGAAGTCGGAAGTCGGAAGTCGGAAGCAAATCCGATGTAAAGACGTTAAGGCACAGTCTAGTAACCAACCTCTCAAAACAACTTTTATTAATTTGGATATTTAATTAATTGAGCCACTCCGGAAGCGGCTGATTGCCCAAAGACAACTCCATGGTGTTGTCACCCACCTGTTGAGTACCTCGCCCTACCATTTCATCGTAGGCGCTGCGCTGTCTAAGCACCGCCTCGACCTGGCCAAATTGCTTAATCTGGCGCTGCATCGATAAGAGGTTCGTCGTTTTGAGGGGTTTGCCCGTGTTATCTGCAATAAGATGTTCTTCGCCGTTAATCTGAACAAACGCGATGTAAAGACTCAGGTCGACTGACTCTATGACAAAGCGATCGATATTGGGCTTGTGTTTGATTTCTTTGAGTTTGAGCTTCACGGGCATCTCTCGCAGGTCTTTTCTACTGCCCGTAGTTACGTTGCGCGGTTAAAGTTGGTTCTTCGAACGCCAGCGCGCAATGACCGGTGCCAGAATGTCGAGACCCTTATACTGCTGAAGATCCTCGGGGGCGTCTGCGACTGCCTGCCATAGCGACTCGAGTGCCCCATCAACGACAGCCAACGACTCGAGCGCACAAATATGCACACGTATGGTGAAGGCAATAGCCCCGGTTTCAGGCAAGCGCCGCAGCGACTGCCGCTCAGCTCGGTACCAGAGCTCATTCGCCTCCGCGGCAACTTCCCAGCGCTCCCGAGAGAGATAGTGCGGGTGCGGCATGATCGACCAGTTGAACCGTTGGACCGAGCGGTCAGCGGGCAAGCGGACAAAAAAGCGATCGATTTGCTCGCCAATTTCGTTGTTCAACCGAGGAATAGGACGATGGACCTCCTCCATCGTAAGGCCCAGTTTTTCCTCGAGCAGCCAATCGCTTGGACTGCACAAGGAGGCAGCGGTCAATCGATACCGGCCATCATCACCGGGCAGCATGACGACCAAATCGTCTGCAACGCCGAGCGATGCCTGCCACAATGCCTCATCGCCCTCGACCACCTCATCACTCTTTGTTTCATGACGCACAAGTTCGGCAAATTCAGCGGCCGCATCTCGCGCCTCTGGTCGCACACTGAAAACACGATCACCAAGCTGCTCGCGCAGGCGTATCTTATGCTGTCGCCATTCAGCCGTTGGATCAACATCAACCCAACTTCCCTGCATGGGCGCAAGCCCCAGCGAAACAATCCGTGGCTCGGTACAGTGCGGTAGGAAACGAGGCGAAGGTTCTACCCGTGCAAAATCTGGACGGGGGTGGGTCGCTGTGCCGTCTTGGGGAATCATGCGCCAATGATGCCAGAGCTCGCCAATATCACCATCACTTCTCGCGGAGAGAAGCTCGACGAACTTCCTAGTTACAGTGGTGTTTATCGCTTTTTTTCGAGTGAGGACACCCTGCTTTATGTGGGTAAGAGCGTCGATATAAAAGCGCGGATTTACTCCCATTTTCAGGAAGGCAGAAAGCCAGGCCGGCACCAACGAATAATGAGTCAGGTGGCGCGAATAGAAGCGCAGGCGACCGCAGGCGAAATCGGCGCCCTACTTGTAGAGAATGCAGCAATCAAAGCCGAGACTCCTCTCTACAACCGGCGTCAGCGGCAGGTCCGAAAACTCTGGACTATCCATCTCACCCGCTCAAAAGAGAACTTTCTGCAGCCAACAAGTGCCGACTTTTCCCCCTGGGGTGAACGCGCGCAAGATAGTTACGGGCTATTTCACAACCGACGCCACGTGGATAACACCATCAGGCGTCATGCCAGCGACCACGGTCTTTGCCTGCGTATGCTGGGATTGGACAAAGGAAAAGGTCCTTGCTTTCAGTATCAACTCAAACGCTGCGATGGTGCGTGCGCGGGAGACGAAAGTGCTGACGAGCACAATGCGCGCTTGCTCTCGGTTCTTGATCGAGACCGGATTGCGGCTTGGCCCTTCCCCGGGCCCCTATTCTTGGTGGAGCGCAACATCAGACCGCTCCCTGACCAACCGGAGGCGCAGTTTCACTTGGTAAATCATTGGTCGTGGCTAGGTTGCTTCGACAACCCAGCGACCGCACAGGCGGCCTCGCAAGAACAACCACAGACGGTCTTTGATCGCGATGCCTATCGAATGCTTACGAGTGCTTTGCGAAAAGGCAAACTTGAATTGCTAGACGCAGAGTCGCTGTCACCGGTAGACAACCCGATTCTTGCAGCGGCCTTCGACTGATGAGCGTTAATGTTGTCTGGTTCAAGCGTGATTTGCGTCTGAGTGATCATGCGCCGCTGGAGCGTGCAATCGAGCTCGGCGGCGAGACATTGCTGCTTTACATTTTAGAGCCCGATTTGGTCAAGAACGCCCATTACCGCGGACGACACTGGCAGTTCATCGCCCAATCACTCGCGGATATGCAAAGCACACTCATGTCATTTGGGCACCGACTGGAAATCATTGAAGGGAATGCGCTTGATGTGCTCGCCTTGGTCAACGAGAAGCTAAGCATCCAAACCCTGCTTAGTTACGAAGAAACAGGTCTAGACGTTACCTTTCAACGCGACCTTCAAGTGTCCCGATATTGCGCAACCAAGGGCATCGGTTGGCAAGAATTCCAAACCAACGGCATCCAGCGAAAGCGCAGAGACCGAAAAGGGTGGAATCGCAGCTGGCACCGAGTGATGACCGCCGAGTGCCATAAGGTCGAAGTTGCGGCCCTAAAAACACTCAGCTTGTCCGGCCATGACCAGCTTGAAGCACTGCGAAGTAACCGACTAGAGCGATGGCGAAACCAGCAAAGCGAAATGCAGGTAGGTGGGCCGACTGAGGCTGCTGATGTACTTGATAGTTTTCTCAATGACCGAGGCTCGGGCTATCAAAAATTCATCTCCAAGCCGGAACAGAGTCGGACGCACTGCTCGCGGCTATCGCCCTATCTCGCCTGGGGAAACTTAAGCATGCGCGAGGCTTACCAGGCCCTGCAACGGCAGGAAAAGCGTCACGGCTGGACGCGCGCAATGAGCGCCTTCGAGTCGCGGCTTCACTGGCACTGCCACTTCATACAAAAATTCGAAATGGAATGTCGAATGGAGTTCGAAGACATCAATCGAGGCTACGCGGCGCAGCCACGTGGCCAAGACGATAACTTGGTGACCGCATGGAAAGAAGGGATGACAGGCTACCCCTTGATTGACGCCACTATGCGCGCGCTCAAGGCCACGGGTTATGCGAATTTTCGCTCGCGAGCGATGCTGGTGAGCTTTCTCACCCACCATCTCTGGCAGGACTGGAGAACAGGGGTCACACATTTGGGCTCCCTATTTCTCGACTTCGAGCCCGGAATTCACTACCCACAAATGCAAATGCAGGCTGGCGTCACCGGAATAAACACCATCCGTATTTACAACCCAATTAAGCAATCCCTAGATCACGACCCCGATGGCGCATTCATTCGGAAATGGGTGCCAGAGCTCAAAGATTTACCTACACCTCTGGTTCATCAGCCATGGCTCATGTCACCCATGGAGCGGATGCTCGACCCAATCGACTACCCCGAGCCAGTTGTCGACCTGAAGACTTCGTATAAGCGCGCGCGGGACACACTCTGGCAGCTCAAAACCGACCCCATGGTAGCCATCGAGAGAGAACGTATACTCAACCAACACGTTGAGCGGCGTTATCAAAAGCGCTTCGAAGAGACTCAACGGGACTAATCAGTTACTTGCACATGCACTCTAAAGAGCGCAGCAATACCTAAGAAAGTATTCTGCGGCTCTGGTGTACAGTAGAGATAACAAGGATCGTCGAGCGAGGTCTGAAAGGCTCGATACGACGGCGGCTTAATTTAGATGATGCGGATGAAGAAAGCCTCGTAAGGTTCATAGCATCGCATATCAAATCTACGTAGAGCTTAAAAAGGCGTAAGTGCTTATGACCACCCCCGCACGATGGGAACACAGCTATCAAGACCTCGGCGCGCTATACACGAGCGCCGCCAAGTCGGAACAAGCCTCAAAACCCGAGTGGATGGCGTGGAATGATTCGCTCGCAGAGTCCTTAAATTGGCCTTCAGCTTGGGCAAAATCAGATGAGGCTCTGAACGCATTCAGTGGTCACGGTGATCTGCCTGGAACGAAACCCAGCGCCTCCGTCTACGCCGGTCACCAGTTCGGTCAGTACAACCCTCAGCTGGGCGATGGTCGCGCCGTACTGTTGGGCGAATGGGTACTTGAAAACGGTCAGCGTTACGACATCCAGTTAAAGGGTGCCGGCCCCACGCCTTATTCGCGTGGCGGCGATGGCCTATCACCCGCTGGCCCTGTGGTAAGGGAGTACTTACTTTCGGAGGCGATGTACCGCCTTGGGGTACCCACCACCCGTGCGCTTGCGGCAGTCGCAACAGGAGACTCGGTCTTTCGAAACGAACGTGAGCCCGGTGCTGTCATGGTTCGTGTTGCCGACAGCCACCTGCGCTTCGGAAGCATTCAGTACTTCGCCATGACTCGTGACGGCGAGGGACTATCCGAACTGGTTAGCTACGCTGCCAATCGCCATTACCAAGCCGCGATTGAAGCAAAGGACGCAAGGACAACTGCCCAGCATGCGGAGGTCCTGCTTGAGGAAACCGTAAAACGTATCGCATCACTGGTGGCGCATTGGCAGAGTCTTGGCTTCATTCACGGGGTCATGAATACCGATAACATGCTGCTCTCTGGCCAGACAATCGACTACGGCCCTTGCGCCTTTGTCGACAGTTATAAAGCCGATGCTAAATTCAGTGCTATCGACTCGCAGGGGCGCTATCGGCTATCCAATCAACCCGGTATCGCACACTGGAACACCAGTGTCCTCGCCTCCTGTCTCCTCAGAGTTCTTAACGAGGAAGAGGACAAGGCAATTGCGTTTGCGCAAGCGGTTATAGACGAGTTCCCCCGCTGGTATACCGAAGCTTACAAAACTCGAATGGCAGCAAAGTTAGGGGTGGATGCTTTTCGAGAAGACGACACCGCCCTACTCGACAACTTCCTGCAAACGCTCGAAAACGACAGCCTTGATCTCACCCTCGCCTACCGCTGGCTTACCCATGAGGCACTTGAAGATAGTCATCACACGCCCATCCACCAGCTCTTCACACCATCCGATTCGCTACTAGCCTGGCGGACCGAGTGGATGCGTCGGCGTTCCACGAATAAAGCGCATAGCGATGAACTCAACGCCCGGATGGTCAGTACAAACCCCGTTGCAATTCCAAGAAATCATCAAGTGGCCGCCGCTATCGCTGATGCGGAGGCCGGGGACTATAGACACTTGGAGCAAGCTTTTCAGCGCTGGCAAACACCCTTTGCGTGGGCTGACAACGACCTGTTGTGGGCGGCAACCCCGGAAGCATCGGAGCGGGTCACCCGAACGTTTTGCGGCACCTAAAGTTGGGGTCTCTCTTAAACAAGCGACATCATCGTCTCCAATAAAACCCTTGATATGCGGCGTAATCACATAGCTCGATGGGCGTGGGGGCTTTATAATCGCCGCGTCAAAATGGAGAGCGTTGGGTGAAAACAGAATTTCTTGGAAAAACAGTGAGCGGACCGTTCACTATTCCTTCGGGCATCGTCTCAACAGCACCCAGCATCATCCAACGCATCTTCGACGACCTCCCAGAAATCGGTGTTGTCACGACAAAGAGCGTCGGCCCTGTTCCGCGAGCAGGCAATCGCGAGCCCGTATATTCGCAGTACGCACCTGGCTGCTTTGTCAATGCGGTCGGTCTGACTAATCCTGGCGCCGAAGAAGCGCGCAAAG
>CBFHQN010000083.1:0-9029 GCA_965657765.1 Luminiphilus sp.
CGAGCTTGGTTCAAGTTGACGCACCGCGATAGGGGTCCACGAGCACGCTACGTGGGTTCCGATGTGCCCGAGGAAGTATTGATGTGGCAGGACCCAATTCCTGCGGTTGACCACGACCTCGTGAGCAAGCGCGATATCAAGAAACTCAAGAAGGCTATCTTGAAGTCGGGTGTCAGCACATCATCACTTGTCAAAGCAGCTTGGGCTTCGGCGTCTTCATATCGCGATAGCGATATGCGCGGCGGTGCCAATGGTGCACGTGTTCGACTCGCACCTATGAATGCATGGGAAGTAAATGACACAGACGAGCTCGCCTCTACGCTAGCGGCACTCGAGAAAGTACGTGGCGAGTTCAACGACAAGGCGCGCGGCAATAAAGCGATCAGCATGGCTGACATGATTGTTCTTGGCGGCGCTGCGGCGATCGAAAGTTCAGCGGCTGAGCGTGGCCATGACATCGAGATTGCTTTTGTCCCAGGACGCATGGACGCCTCGCAAGAGCAGACGGATGTTAACTCGTTCGCGGCGCTCGAGCCCGTGGCTGATGGCTTCCGCAACTACTACGATGAAGACCGTAATTACATGTCACCTGTGGGTGCGATGATCGATAAGGCCAACTTGCTCGATCTGACACCGCCGGAAATGACAGCGCTTGTCGGTGGTTTGCGGGTATTGGGAGCAAACACTGCGGGATCATCTCACGGTGTCTTTACCGATCGTGAAGGTCAGTTGAGCAACGACTTCTTCGTTAATCTGCTTGATATGGGTGTTCAATGGACAGCATCAACTGAGTTCCCGGGTGTTTATGTAGCAACGGATCGCGAAACCGGTGACCGCCGTTGGACGGCAACCCCCATCGATCTGATGTTCGGCTCAAGCTCGGAGCTTCGCTCGATTGCTGAGGTGTATGGCTCCGACGATGGCGAGGCGAAGTTTGTCAGTGATTTTGCTACGGCTTGGACCAAAGTGATGCAATCAGATCGCTTTGACCTCGACGTTCAGCGCTCTGGTGGCACTGTCGCTAATCGTTAAGCGTTTATTTGAAGAGTAAAACCCGACCCTTTGGTCGGGTTTTTTTTTCTTCGTCGCAACGGAGGCATTCCTGACTTCATTAACGCTCTGGCTTGCGCCATACTCTGCACAATTAATTCGTATGTATGATTTGGAAGAGGTTTTCATGAAGCTGGTTACCGCGATTATCAAACCGTTCAAGTTAGACGATGTACGCAGCGCACTGTCAGATATCGGTGTTCAGGGCGTGACGGTTACTGAGGTTAAGGGTTTTGGTCGTCAGCGCGGCCACACTGAGCTCTATCGCGGTGCTGAGTACGTTGTCGATTTTCTGCCAAAGCTTAAGCTCGAAATCGCAACCTCAGCAGATCAGCTCGATCAGATCGTTGACACGATTATCTCTGCTGCCAGCACGGGTAAGATTGGCGACGGTAAGATTTTCGTCTCCGAGCTTGAGCAGGTTGTTCGTATCCGTACCGGTGAGACCGGTGAGGAAGCGATCTAAGCAATAAGCGAATCGATCGCTGCAGGCAGATCTGTGAGCGATCGGATCTCGTTTACAACTAGAGAGCTCTCATCTCCATTGGCGTTGAACCAGATAGGTGTGACGCCTGCGTTGAGTGCTCCCTTCACATCGGTCTCTATGCTATCACCAATGTGAATCATCTCATTTGATACGCAGGCCGCTGCGCTCATCGCTACCTCAAATATCTTCGCGTCGGGTTTGGCGCTGCCCACTTCGTCGGCTCTAAAGGCCAACTTGAAAAAAGAGCCCAACGCCGTCTTGTGTACATCGGCATTTCCGTTGGTGATGGCAATCAATGTAAAACGCTCCGTTAATTCGGATAATACGTTGATCGCATCAGGAAATAAGACGACTTCGTTTCTGTGCGCCATAAAGGCGGCAAAGGCATCCTGTGCTGCACTGATTGTGGTGTCAGTGGGAACGTCTAAAGAGAGGAGCAACTGCTCCATCACTTCGATTCTAAGCGCCGTGACGTCGCCAACAATCATGGGTGAATTGTCGATGACACGTTTTCGACAACCCATGACCCTATCTTTGGTGAAATGCTCACTGAGATCGGGAAAGCGAGTCGTTAAGTATTGCCATTGCGCTTTATCCGCGGCTAATAATGCGGGTCGCGGATCCCAAACGGTGTCATCGAGATCAAATGAAAGAGTGGTTATGGTCACGTTGGCTCTGCTTAAAGGTGTATTGCGTGATTAGCGTTTGGCTTTCTTGGTTTGCTGTGCCCGAGGGTGTGCTTGATCATACACTTTAGCCAAATGTTGGAAGTCGAGGTGTGTGTATATTTGCGTCGTAGCGATATTTGCGTGCCCCAACAACTCTTGTACGGCCCTGAGATCTCCGCTCGACTCAAGAAGGTGGCTGGCAAAGGCATGGCGAAGAACATGCGGATGAATTCGTTGCGACATTCCGTGCTTCACGGCGAGCTGTCTAATCCGCTCCTGCACTGCACGATGACTGATACGCGTGCCCCTCTGGCTGACAAACAGAGGTGAGTCGAAGCTGAGCTGCTCTTCGCCCATTGGGCGGTACTTCATCCATTCGGCAATAGCGGTCAGAGCAGGTCCGCCGACAGGAACAACGCGGGTTTTTTGACCTTTGCCGACGACGGTGATTATTTTTTCTAATGTATCGAGATCGTTGATGTTGGCGCCAACAAGTTCGGACAGTCGAAGTCCTGCCGAGTAGAGAAGCTCTGCCATCGCATGGTCGCGCGCCATAAAGGCGTTCTCGCTCTTATGATTGAGCAATTGACCTACCTGGTCGGCTTCAAGGCTCTTAGGCAGCGTTCGTGGCGCGCGCGGGGCACGCACCCCTGCTGTGGGATCGTTAAGCTCTGGGTGATGTCGCGCAAAAAATTTATAGAGTGACCTCGTTGACGACAAATGGCGTTGGATAGAGGTTGGTGAGAGTTTTTCTCGACTCAGCTGAGCCACCCATCGGCGAAGTAGTGCTTGATCTAAAGCGCTTGCGTCGCCAATGTTTTGCTCAGAACAAAAGCTCACAAGCTTTTCGAGGTCACGGCGATAGTTAGCGAGTGTGTGGGGTGAGTACCCCTTTACGACGCCAATGTACTGTAGGAAATCGAAAACCCCTTGCGCTAAGTCGACAGAGGTCAAAGCGCTTAATCCACTGGGCCGCTCGACGACTCCTCGGTCGACGAATCATTTGCTGGTGCGCTCGACATGGCCAGACTTCCGATTACCGCCGCCAGGTATTCAAGGAACATCGTACCGTCAGCAGTGCTATATCGTGTGGCGTCTGACGAGCCTACCGCAATGACCGCTTTCGGTCCTGAACGGTGGCTTACGATCGCGATGGCCGCAGAGCCATCGCCTCCAGTGGTGCCGAAAAGCGCGCTCAACTCGTGAGATCTGACGGGGCCACTTGTGGCTTCTTTACTTCCAAGCAGGTGCGTCGCAGTTTTAGAGGCGGCTGAGGCGTTGTCATCGAGTAGGTGATAGGCAGCATGATCAATCTCAAAATGCTTCCGCATCAAGCCGCCAAAGAGACTGCTTATTTCTTCCCTCTCGCTGCGGGCGGCGAGTGCAGCAATAACCTCTTGAGTGGCACTGAGCAGCGCTTCATTGTGTTGTGCTCGGCTAACAAGCAGATCGAAGCGTCGACGCAATTCAGCGTTTCGCTCGCGTAACACCGACACTTGTCTCTCGACTAATGAAACCGCGCCGTCGTTCGCATGGCTGATACTTAATTCATCGAGGGCCTCAGGATATTCGTCAAAGAAATTTGGGTTCTGTGCCAAGAAGCGGAGAACGTCGTCTGCGCTTGGGCTGTTTGTGGCTGAGTCAGATTCCATGGTGCTTACTAAAGCGTGAGCTTCCCCTCAAAAACGGTTTCGGCGGGTCCGGCGAGCCACACAGATCCATCGCTGCCATCCCATGACACTTCGAGCTTACCGCCCGGTACCGAGACTGTCACGTTGTTCGAAAGTTGGCCCAAGCGAATGCCATGAACGACTGCTGCACAGGCACCTGAGCCACATGCCAGGGTTTCTCCTGCGCCACGTTCGAATACTCGTAATGTGATTGCCGTACTGTTTTCAATTTGCATAAAACCGACGTTAACGCCCTCGGGGAAGACGTCCAGTGACTGAATCATGGGACCTATTTTCTCAACAGGAGTGGCTACAGCGTTATCGACCAGTAACACAGCATGCGGGTTTCCCATGGAGACCACGCCGGCCATGACAGAGACATTATTGAGCGCAAGTGTGTGTTCAACGCCATCTTTTTCAGCGATGAATGGAATATTGCTGGGTTCAAAGACAGGTGCTCCCAGCTCCGCCTTTACATTTCCCGCTTCATCAACGGCGAGTTTGCGAAGATCGGTGCCTACTTGCAGGGTGATGGCGGTGTTCGCCGAAAGTCGTTGTTCGTGAATGAATCTGCCGACACACCTGGCGCCATTACCACACTGCCCTGCGGGGGAGCCATCAGCGTTAAATATACGGTACTCGAAGTCGGCATCCGGACGTTTGGGTGGCTCAACGATCAAGACCTGATCACAGCCGACACCGGTGTGCCGGTCCGCAATTTTTCGGATCTGCTCTTCGCTGAGTGTTATTGCCGTTCGAACCCCGTCGATAACAACAAAGTCATTGCCTGCGCCATGCATTTTGGTGAACCGAAGTTTCATCGGAGAGCCTCAGGTATTTGCTCGTCCTGCCAGAGTGAGGAGAGGGTTTCTCGCTGGCGAATGACGAAGTGTTGAGCGCCTTTGACTAGAATCTCGGCGGCGCGCGGCCGCGAGTTGTAGTTCGAAGACATCGAGAAGCTGTACGCACCAGCGCCCATTACAGCGAGCAGATCGCCTTCACGTGCCGAGAGCTGACGCTCTTTACCTAAGAAATCACCGGTTTCACAAACCGGCCCCACAACATCGTAGGTGTTTTTTTCGGCGCCTTCTTTGACCGACACTTCAACAATATTCTGCCAAGCTGAGTAAAGCGCAGGCCGCAGCAAATCATTCATCGCAGCATCCACGATCGCAAAATTCTTGGTGTCCCCTTCTTTCTCCACGAGCACTTTAGTAAGCAGTGCGCCGGCGTTTCCAACAATAGACCGACCGGGTTCTATCATGAGCTCTGCGCCAAGCGGATCTAACTCGGAGCGCACTGCAGATATCAGGTCCGACGGACTTGGAATGGATTCATCCGCGTATCGGATGCCGAGTCCGCCACCAATGTCTATGTGCTCGATATTGAGGCCCGAATCACGTAACTCCAGCACGAGGTCGCGGAGATGCTGAACAGACTCAATGAAAGGCTCAATCTGCGTCAGCTGGCTGCCGATATGACAATCAACGCCAACCGCTTCAAGGTGAGAGGCACTCTGCGCGTGCTGATAAAGCGCTAAGGCCCGCGCTGCATTAACACCAAATTTGTTCTCTTTAAGTCCGGTCGAGATATAAGGATGTGTTTTGGCGTCTACATCGGGATTAATTCGTATTGAGATGCGCGCGGTCTCACCACGTTCAGCTGCGATTTGCTCGATGAGGTGGAGTTCGGTGGCTGACTCAACATTGAAGCAGCGTATCCCTACCTCTAGCGCCCTTGCGATCTCCGCCGGTGATTTTCCGACGCCCGAGAACACCACCTTTGAGGCGTCACCTCCCGCAGCAAGAACACGCTCCAACTCGCCACCCGAGACAATATCAAAACCGGACCCTAGTGACGCTAATAGCTTGAGGATGGCGATATTCGAGTTTGCCTTCACTGCGTAGCAAATGAGGTGTGGAGCATTTCCGAACGCAGATTTCCAAGCCTGAAAAGATTCCGTAATGGCGCTGTGTGAATAGATATATAGCGGCGTTCCGTATTGCTCGGCGAGCTGGGCCGCAGGCACATTCTCGCAGAGCATTGAACCCGCTTTGCGGGTGAAGCCGTTGGGGAGATCGAGATCTGAGGTCATAGTATTGATTAATTGGATGAGGGTGGTTGTGGTGCCGGAAGGCGAAGTTCGCCCGGCTGCCCACAAGCTGCAGTCAGTGCTAGCACACAGATAAGTCCTAAAGTCCTAACAATTTTCACTTGGCGCACCGATAACAAAACGCGAGTATATCATTGGTTTGCCACGCTACCGTGACTCATGGGCAGGAAGTCGTTATCTTTGTGCCTGTATTTTTCGTAGTCATCTAACAACATCCAGGAGACGGCATGAGCGCATCTGCCCGCTATTACGAGTGCATCGAAGATACTTTCGAGGGTGTCGAAAACCGTTTAGAGGCACTCGAATCTGATCCTGACATCACCGTTGCAGAAGGGGTGATTAACGTCACGTTTGCGAATCGCGTCGTCTTTGTTTTCTCCCGACAACCCGCTGTTGAGCAACTCTGGTTGGCAACGCCGGGGGGGGGCTTTCATTTTGTTTGGCAGGAATGTGTTGAAGACTGGGTGGATACAAAAACCGAGCGCAGCTTCAAGGAGCTTCTGAGTGCCGAGCTTGCAGAACATGCCGGTGAAACCATCGTTTGGTAAGGCTTTGGTATATCGATCAACGCTTGCCGCGCTTGGTTTCGTAACCACATCTCTTTCATTCGCTGATGCCATCCATGAACCTCTCTGGGTGGAGAACTTATCGCCTATGGCGTCCTTATTGGCGCTACCATCGCAACGTTCCGCCGATATCCGTGAAGGGCTGTCAGTTACTTTGCACTCCGATGTCGCAACTCATTTTGTTTCCCAAGCGCGCGGTGATGAAACTGTGTTTTTTGATGGCGAAACGCAGCGCCATAGTTTGGCGCTTCGATGGGGTATTTCATCGGACTGGGAACTGAGCGCTGTTTTACCTTTTACAAGGCATGATGGTGGATTTACTGATGGTTATGTGAATCGCTGGCATGACTTTTTTGGTATGCCGGATGGTGGACGCAGTGAGGTACCCGAGGATCAACTTCAGTATCAGTTTGCGAGTCCGCAAATCGACAGCACTTTGTTGGAGTCCGCTTCTAGTCTTGGCGATGCGACACTTGAACTCGCCTATATGGGCGAGCGTCAGCGAGACCTGCAGATCGCTTATGCGGTCGGTTATAAAGCGAGCACTGGCGATAGTAGTGACTGGACGGGAAGTGGATCGTCTGACCTTTACGGTGTTGCGCGTTTCAGCGGTGCTCACAGAAGTGAACTGCCGCTTTACTGGCATGGACAATTGGGCGTTACTTCGGTGGGCGACAGTGCTCTTCTTGGTCCTGAGCAACGGGATTGGATTTGGTTTGGTGGACTGTCTGCGGAGTGGCATTTAAATGAGCGATGGGCGCTAATTGGACAAATCGATAGTCACTCGGCGCTGCTAGACAGCTCTATCGATGCGCTCGGAGAGCCAGCAGCTATGCTTAGTTTGGGGTTGCGCCGGCAGCTCAACAGCAAATGGGCGATTGATATCAGCTTCGCCGAGGATATCGTCGTCGAGAGTGCTCCCGATATCATCTTTCAAGCATCGCTCCATTATCGTCCCTGACTTGAACCTAGCGACGTCCACCTAGGGTTTACCACGCTTCTCGCAAGCATGAGATCGTCGCTCGATATCAAATCTCGGTGTATTTTTTTGGAGGCAAAATCTTGGCGCTAGGATTCCCGGAAATGAGGCGAGCTTTACTGTTGGTTCGGAAAGGCTGTCTTCTAGTTTTAGTTAAGCTTTGCTCTGGCGCGTTCCGCTGCTGATCGCACCTGACGAGGCGCAGTGCCTCCGATATGGTCTCTGGCCGCAACTGAACCTTCTAGCGTTAGCACTTCAAACACATCGTCCTCTATCAGCGATGAGAGTGTTTGTAAGTCTTCCAATGACAGCTCACCAACGTCGATACCTTTGGCTTCTGCCATACCTACGGCTGTTCCCACGATTTCATGCGCATCTCGGAAGGCGACGCCTTTGCGCACGAGATAGTCTGCAAGGTCGGTTGCTGTTGGATGGCCCAAGCTCGCTGCACGGCGCATCGACTCCGGTTTCGCTTTCATAGCCGGTACGAGATCCGCAAATGCCAGCAGTGAGTCGTGCAGGGTCTTTACTGCATCGAACAACGGCTCTTTGTCTTCCTGGTTGTCTTTGTTGTAAGCCAGTGGTTGGCCCTTCATCAAAGTGATCAATGCAACAAGATGCCCTTGTACCCGGCCCGCTTTTCCTCTGATAAGTTCAGGTACGTCAGGGTTTTTCTTTTGTGGCATGATCGAGGAGCCAGTGCAGAAGCGATCGGGTAAGTCGACGAATGCAAACTGGGCACTGGTCCAGATAATCATTTCTTCCGCCATCCGCGACAGATGCATCATGGTGATCGCAGCAGCGGCCGTGAACTCAATAGCAAAGTCTCGATCACTGACCGAGTCTAGCGAGTTCTCTGTGGGCGCCAAAAAACCAAGTGCCTCTGCGGTCATGTGTCGATTAATTGGATAGGACGTGCCTGCCAGTGCAGCGGCTCCCAGTGGGCATAGGTTCATACGTTCTGCGCAGTCGACCAGGCGGCCATCATCTCGCGCAAGCATCTCATTCCAGGCCAGTAAGTGATGGCCAAAGGTTACCGGCTGCGCGACTTGCAGGTGGGTAAAGCCGGGCATAACAGTATCGGCGTAAGTCTCGGCTTGATCGATTAGCCCTGTTCTCAAGCGAGTGAGCTGGCCGCGGATACTGTCGATGGCTGCGCGCAGGTATAGGCGAATATCAGTGGCAACTTGATCGTTTCGTGATCGCCCGGTGTGGAGGCGTTTACCTGCATCACCAATGATCTCAGTCAGTCGAGCCTCGATGTTCATGTGTACATCTTCAAGCTCCACTTGCCAGGTGAATTCACCTGCGTCGATCTCGGTTAGCACCTGATCGAGACCTCGATGAATGTCTTTCAAGTCACCGCCACTCAAAATGCCACAGGCGGCAAGCATATCGGCGTGGGCGCGTGATCCCTGAACGTCGTAATGCGCCAGAATATGATCAAACGAATACGAGGCAGTGAATTCTTGTACGAAGGCGTCAGTGGCCTCGCT
>CBFHQN010000084.1:0-577 GCA_965657765.1 Luminiphilus sp.
GCTGCTGTGATGATTGGCTTTGGTCGAGCTGCAGGCGAGACAATGATCCTATTGATACTGTCGGGGAACACGGGCGTCATCGACGTTAGCGTCTTTGAAGGATTGAGATCCGTGAGTGCCTCGCTGGCATTAGAGCTGCCGGAAGCGCCGAGGAACTCTTCTCATTACTTTGTGCTTTTTGTCATGGGGTTGCTCCTGTTTGCTTCTACCTTCGCAATAAATACCGCTGCAGAACTTATCAAAGACCGCGTAAAAGCGAGAACACGTGGTGTCTGATATGCAAGCAGCGCTACTATCGAGTAGCAAGAGACAGTTGGCAGGGTCACGCCGTGATCGGATGCGGTCCCTCGCGATGATTGGTCTCTCGGCGTCGATGGTTTCGGTCATCATCCTGATCGCTAGTGGCTTGTTTCTCCTTCTCTTTGTGAACTCCCTAGAGTGGTTGTCAGTCGCTTCTACCGACCGAGGAATATCTGTCGTCAAGTTGATATCCAGTCTTTTTTTAAGTGCCCCAGATATCGGGTCGGGATTGTCGGCTATTTTCCCCGCTATTGTGGGCACCTTAGCTTTAGTGATT
>CBFHQN010000084.1:587-8784 GCA_965657765.1 Luminiphilus sp.
CACCAAATTGATCCGCATAAGCATTACCAACTTGGCCGGTGTGCCAGCGATTATTTACGGTGTTTTTGGTCTGGGCTTTTTTGTTTACGGTCTTGGAGGGCAGGTAGATGAGCTTTTTTTTGCTGACCGCCTGCCAAGCCCCACCTTTGGTACACCGGGCTTATTGTGGGCAGCCTTGACACTTGCACTGCTAAATCTGCCCGTTGTGATTGTGGCGGTGACAGAGGGCTTGGATGCACTCCCCAATGACCTGCGTGAGGCCAGTATTGCATTGGGCGCTACCAAGGGAGAAACAGTATTCAGAGCCGTATTGCCAGCTGCATTGCCCAGCGTCTTTACCGGCCTGATTTTGGCAACCGCAAGAGCCGCGGGCGAGGTAGCACCTTTACTACTAGTAGGCGCTGTTAAGTTCGCACCCTCGCTCCCGTTCTCGGCGCGAGCGCCCTTTATTGAGCTAGAGCAAAAGTTTATGCACGTCGGGTTCCAATTATTTGATGCGGTTCTGTTTAATCGAGTTGAACCGGGAGACCTAGGCTGGATATCAACCGTTGCACTTGTTCTTGTGATTCTCATTTTCATACTGAATCTCATCGCGGTGGGGTTTCGCACCGTGATTTTACGCAGACGAGTGCCGGTGAACCCGTTTTGAGGCAATAGAGATGGCAAGCGAAGAAATGAATCCGTCAAGCGACAACGAGTCGCACCAGTCGATCCTGCGCATACAAAACCTCTCATTGGGTTACAAAGACAATCCTTCAGCGCTCAAGCAGATTTCTTTAGAAATTCCCGAAAAATCGGTGACCGCAATCATTGGCGCCAGTGGATGTGGCAAGTCCACTCTATTGCGATGCTTGAACCGGATGAATGACCTGATTGATGGCGTGCATTACGAAGGAAAAATTATTTTTTCCGATTCAAATATTCTTAGCGCTAAAACCAATGTGACAGCACTCCGTCGGCAGATTGGAATGGTTTTCCAGCGGCCAAACCCCTTTCCCAAATCAATTTTCGACAATGTTGCCTACGGATTAAAGCTAAGCGGAGTCAAGAGTCAGCGCCGCTTGGAAGAGTTGGTTGAGCAAGCCCTGCGATCAGCCGCTCTCTGGGACGAGGTAAAAGATCGCCTGACTGACTCTGCGTTGAAGTTATCTCAAGGTCAGCAGCAACGATTGGTTATAGCCCGTGCTATTGCGCTCGAGCCACGCGTGCTCTTACTTGATGAGCCAGCGTCCTCGCTGGATCCCATATCGACGCTAAGAATTGAAGAACTGATATACGAACTGAAACATTCGTACACCATCATTATCGTTACTCACAACATGCAGCAGGCGGCAAGAGTTTCTGATTACACCGCTTTTATGAACGAGGGGCGTCTCGTTGAATTTGGCCTAACAGAAAATGTGTTTACCTTCCCAGAAAAAAGAGAGACAGAGGACTACATTACAGGGCGTTATGGATAATCCCCAAGGCAAGGATTTATGGATCGATTAAAACCACAGCGGTTGCACATTTCAGCCCAATTCAACGCTGAGTTGGTTGGTGTGCGGAACGACCTGATGACGATGGGCGGTCTTGTTGAGTCTCAAATCGAGCGCGCAATCGATGCGACGCTGGACGGCGATTCGTCGCTTGCTGAAGAAGCGATCGATCTCGATCTCGAGGTCAATACGCTTGAGCGATCCATCGACGAACAGTGCACCCGTATTCTTGTTTTGAGGCAGCCTGCGGCGGGCGATCTCCGACTCGTACTGGCGACAATCAAAGTGACCAACGACCTCGAGCGAATTGGTGATGAGGCGGTAAAAATTGGGCGCCAGGCCATATCGCTAACGGAGGAGGGGGCATTCGAAGAGGCGGGCGCTCGAGTTCGTGATATTGCGCGCCAAGTGAACGCCATGTTGAAGGAAGCTTTGGACAGTTTTGCACGACTCCAAGTCAATCAAGCAGCGGCCATCATTCTCAAGGATGATGATATTGATGAGGCTTACGTTGCGGCTAAGGACTGGCTGACAAGCCAAATTCACGCAAATCCCGCTTCATTAGAGGTGTCACTCGCCTATCTAGGCATTTTGAAAAGCTTGGAGCGTGTGGGCGATCACGCCGCTAATATTGCCGAGCAGGTGATCTTTTTGACCCGCGGTGTGGATGTAAGGCACTTGGATACGCTCGCTGTTCGTGACTTGGTGAGCTGACATTAAGGCGCGAACTGAATACACTTCTCGCATCTTTGAGTCTTGGTGAAACGCTTCTTATGAGTCGCTTCTGGTCATCGACCCTTAACCGATTGTCCCCATACGTGCCTGGCGAGCAGGCACAGCGTAGCGATGTTATTAAGCTCAATACGAATGAACACGCCTTGCCACCTTCGAGCGCAGCGCGGGAAGCAAGTAGGTCTATCGATCCCGAGCGGCTCCGTAAGTACCCTGATCCACACTCAAAGGCGCTGACCCAAGCAATTGCAAAATTTTGCGACCTTGCTGAGGACAATGTTCTAGTGGCAAACGGCTCCGACGAGATCTTAGCCTTCGCGTGGACGGCTTTTCTCTCAGATGATGAGCAGCAGCCCGCCATTCCTGCAATGACCTATACGTTTTATCCGGTATGGGCTCAGCTACTTGGCAAAGGCCTGCATCGCGTATCCATGAGGGAAGATCTATCGATTGACCTCGCAGCCATGACGGCATGGTCTGGTCCTGTGGTTTTCCCCAATCCCAATGCGCCCACGGCGATGTCGGTCTCGTTGCCTGATATCGAAGCCTTGTGCGCTTCTGATCCTGATCGTTTGGTTGTGATTGATGAGGCTTATTATGGCTTTGGCGCGGATACGGCAGCGCCGCTCATCGAACAGTTTGATAATTTATTGATCACGCGCAGCTTCTCTAAGAGCCACGCATTGGCAGGTTTGAGGGTCGGTTATGCGCTCGGGTCGCCAGATCTTATTGATGGGCTCCGACGCGTAAAGGATTCATTTAACTCATACCCCGTCGACGCACATGCGCAGGCCGTTGCCACGGCGGCAATCTCTGACTCTGACTGGTTTGAGCAGGCGTCAGCGATGATTATTGAAAACCGAGCCGATCTGAAATCTGGCCTCGAAGCTCTAGGGTTTAGTGTCTTGCCGTCCAAGGCTAATTTTCTACTCACAGCACACCCACAACATACCGGTGTTCAATTGACCGAGAGGCTCCGAGAGGTAGGTATTCTTGTGCGAAGTTGGTCCAGTGAGGACTTGATGCCGTGGGTTCGGATTACGGTGGGCACAAAGCACCAGCAGCAGACGCTGCTGGCAGCATTAAAGGCGATAGTAGCTGAAGCCTGATGAGGCTCGGTCTAGATTCGCTTAAGGACAATCGAGCCGATACTGTAGCCTGCTCCGAAGGACGACAGAACACCGAGATCACCAGGCTGAAAATCCTCGTTGTACTTTTTGAAGGCGATCACTGAGCCTGCTGAGGACGTGTTCGCATACTGATCGAGAATTGTGGGCGATTCCTCATCACTTGGAGCGCGGCCTAGAACCTTCTTTGCAATCAACTCGTTCATATTGCGATTGGCTTGATGTAGCCAAATGCGTTTTAGTGCATCGGGTTCAATCGACATCTTTTGAAGCTGCTCGGTGATTTGCTCTGCCACGGCAGGGCAGACCTCGCGGAAGACCTTACGACCCTCTTGCACAAACAGCTTGTCGACCTGACCGACACCTTCTTCAGTGGCCCGATTCAAAAAGCCGAAGTTATTACGGATATTGTTGCTGAAGATCGTCTGAAGTTTGGTATCGAGAATCTCAAAGGCATGAGTCGACTGACAGCCTTCAACCGCTTCGACCACCACAGCGGTAGCGACATCACCAAAAATAAAATGAGAATCACGATCACGGAAATTGAGGTGTCCCGTACAGATCTCTGGATTCACGATCAGCACACGCCGGGCGCTGCCAGAGACGACCATATCGTAGGCTTGTTGAATACCGAATGTGGCTGAAGAGCAGGCAACATTCATATCAAAGGCAAAACCTTTGATTCCAAGCTCAGCTTGCACTTCAATAGCCATGGCTGGATAGGCCCGCTCCATATTTGAAGCTGCTACCAATACCGCGTCAATGTCGTTTGCCGTGACGTTTGCTTGCGCCATGGCTTGCTTGGCTGCAAAGACGCCCATCTCGCACATGACCGAAGGCTCGTCATTCGAGCGAGGGCGAAGGCGTGGCACCATCCGTTCAGGATCGATGATGCCTGACTTATTCATCACAAAGCGTGACTTGATACCTGAGGCTTTCTCGATGAATTCAACGTTGGAGTGATCTTTGGCCTCTAACTCGCCCGCAGCGATCGCCTCGGCCTTTTCGGCGTTGTACAGATCGACCCAGGCGTTGAACGATTCAACGAGTTCCTCGTTGCTCACCGACTCGGTAGGTGTGAATAGCCCCGCGCCTGAGATAGCAACGCGCTTATTCGAGCCTGTCATGGTTACCGATCCTCTACGGGAACAAAGTCACGCGCCGAATAGCCAGTGTAAAGCTGGCGAGGACGGCCGATTCGGTAGCTACCGCCAATCATTTCGTTCCAGTGAGCGACCCAGCCCACGGTGCGGCCAACCGCGAAGATTACAGTGAACATCGATGTTGGGATTCCGAGCGCTTTAAGAATGATACCGGAGTAGAAATCAACGTTAGGGTAGAGCTTCTTCTCAATGAAGTAGGGGTCGTTAAGGGCGATTTCTTCCAGTCGCTTAGCTATCTCGAGGTTTTCGTCTTGGATGCCAAGCTCGGCAAGCACTTCATCGGCTGCCTGCTTCATGACCTTTGCACGTGGGTCGAAGTTTTTGTAAACCCGGTGCCCAAAGCCCATCAAACGGAAGGGGTCGTTCTTGTCCTTGGCTTTTGCAACGAACTCATCGATACGGGAAACGTCGCCAATCTCGTCGAGCATTTTAACGACAGCTTCGTTAGCGCCACCGTGCGAGGGTCCCCAGAGTGCCGCTATGCCTGCGGCGATGCATGCAAATGGGTTTGCTTGTGAAGAGCTGGCAAGGCGAACCGTTGATGTTGATGCGTTCTGCTCGTGGTCCGCATGCAGTAAGAAAATTCGATCCATCGCGCGCGCAATCGTTGGGGAGATCACACTGGGCTCACAGGGGTTGCCGAACATCATATGAAGAAAGTTTGCCGAGTAGTCCAGATCATTGCGCGGATACATGAAGGGCTGCCCGATCGAGAACTTATAACTCATTGCTGCGATAGTGGGCATTTTCGCAATAAGACGGAAAGCCGCGACCTCGCGATGGTACGGGTCTGAGATATCCGTCGAGTCGTGGTAGAACGCTGATAGCGCTCCGACAACGCCACACATGATGGCCATCGGGTGAGCGTCACGACGGAAGCCGTTAAAGAAGGTTCTGATCTGCTCGTGCACCATGGTGTGGTTTGTCACCATATCGACGAACGCTTTCTTCTCTTCTGCGTTGGGGAGTTCGCCATTTAACAGCAGATAACAGGTCTCGAGATAGTCAGATTGCTCCGCGAGTTGCTCGATTGGGTACCCTCGGTGCAACAAAATACCCTTCGCGCCGTCGATGTACGTAATTTTTGATTCACAGGAGGCCGTAGAAGTGAAGCCGGGGTCGAATGTGAAGTGACCTTGAGAGCTAAGCTTCGCAACGTCTACCACGTCAGGGCCCTCAGTACCCTCATAGACTGGCAAGTCGATATCCAGCGTCGTGTTATCGCTCTGAGGTATAGAGAGTTTGGCCGTCTTGCTTGTCATTCAGTAGTCCCCCGACTGGTTTTTTGTGGCGCCAAACTAGCGGCGCTTGTTGGTCCTGTCAATTTTACAACAATCCAGCAGTAAACGGCGCAATTATGGTCGTCTTTTGCGATATGAATTTGTCAGTTGCGAAGCGACTACCTATACTCACGCCTCGATTTCAGACCACTTGACTGCTCTGGGGGCTACGAAGTGAAACCACGCGGAAGTAAGGACAGCCGTCCTGTCAATTTAGACATCAGCACCATCAAGCTGCCCATCACGGCTTGGGCATCGATTTCTCACCGAGTTACGGGGGTGCTGTTGTTCGTATCAAGCCTACTCATGGTTTGGGCGTTGGATATGAGTCTCACGTCGCAAGAGAGCTTCGATGCGCTGGTGACAATACTGAATTCCTCGCTGGCGAAAGTTGTCTTGTGGGGCTTTTTGGTCGTTTTTTCGTATCACGCTCTTGCCGGTATCCGTCACCTCATTATGGACATGGGTGTTGGTGAAGACTTCAAAGGCGGCGCCTTAGGCGCTCGTATTCTTTTCGGTGCGGCCGGTGTTGCCGCTGTGGTATGGGGAGTAGCGCTGTGGTAACGCAGGTAACCAGTTTTAGTCGTAACGGTTTATCGGACTGGCTCATCCAGCGAGTGAGCTCGCTGATCATGCTGGCATATTTTTTGTTCATTGGTTACCAGATCGCTAATGGGATTGACTACACTTCCTGGCGCGAGCTGCACGACTCAACCGCAATGAAGGTTTTCACGCTGCTTGCGATTGGTGCCTATGTGTCCCATGCATGGATTGGTCTTTGGACAGTGTTCACCGACTATCTGACGGAATACATGTTGGGATCGATTGGTAACGTCGTGCGACCGGTTCTGCAAATTGCAGTGGTATTGACCTTGGTGGTTTACGCTATCTGGGCAATTCAGGTTATTTGGGGATAAGCCGCGCAACAGCGCGGTCTGCTTGGGAGAAGCAAAGCAATGCGAACTATCTCGTTCGATGGAGTAATTGTAGGTGGTGGCGGTGCCGGTATGCGCGCTGCACTGCAATTGGCACAATCTGGTTATAAAACAGCCGTTATTTCAAAAGTATTTCCAACGCGATCACACACCGTGAGCGCGCAGGGTGGTATTACTTGTGCGATTGCAAGTGCAGATCCACAAGACGATTGGCGCTGGCACATGTATGACACTGTAAAAGGCAGTGACTACATCGGAGATCAGGACGCGATCGAATACATGTGCTCTGTGGGTCCGGAGGCCATCTTTGAGTTAGAGCATATGGGGCTGCCTTTCTCTCGTACAGAAGAGGGGCGCATCTACCAGCGTCCTTTTGGTGGTCAGTCCAAGAATTACGGTGAAGGCGGTCAGGCGGCTCGCACGTGCGCAGCTGCGGACAGAACGGGCCATGCGTTGCTCCACACGCTCTACCAGAACAATGTCAAGAACGAGACTGTATTCTTCAACGAATGGTTTGCGACTGACTTGGTCAAAAATCAAGACGGTGCCGTGGTTGGTGTAATCGCGATTTGCATCGAGACTGGAGAAACCGTCTACGTTAAGTCAAAAGCAACTGTCTTTGCGACTGGTGGTGCAGGTCGCATTTACGCATCAACCACAAATGCACACATCAACACGGGTGACGGTGTCGGTATGGCGCTGCGCGCGGGCGTTCCCGTGCAAGACATGGAAATGTGGCAGTTTCACCCAACCGGCATCTACGGCGCGGGCACGCTCGTTACCGAGGGTTGCCGCGGCGAGGGTGGTTACTTAATTAATGCCGATGGCGAGCGCTTCATGGAGCGATATGCGCCAAATGCCAAAGATCTTGCCGGTCGAGATGTGGTTGCACGGTCTATGATCCTAGAAATTCTCGAGGGTCGTGGTTGTGGACCAAACGGCGACCATGTGAAGCTCAAGCTCGATCACCTCGGTGAGGAAGTGCTCGAGTCGCGACTTCCTGGTATTTGCGAGCTGTCGCGCACATTCGCTCACGTTGACCCTGTTAAAGAGCCAATCCCTGTGGTTCCAACGTGCCACTACATGATGGGCGGCATTCCAACAAACATCCATGGTCAGGCACTGACCGTCGACGCAGACGGCAACGATCGAGTGATTCCAGGGCTTTATGCCTGTGGTGAGATTGCTTGTGTATCGGTACACGGCGCTAACCGACTCGGCGGTAACTCGCTTCTTGACTTGGTTGTATTCGGCCGAGCGTCAGGTCTCTTCATTGAAGATGAACTGCGCCAGGGCATCGATATGCGCGACGCGACAGCGAGCGACATCGAAGAATCGAACTCTCGCCTCGTTGCTCTTAACGAGCGTGAGGGCGGTGAGAATGTTGCCGCGCTGCGTAAAGAGTTGCAGGGCGTTATGCAGAATTACTTCGGTGTATTCCGTAACGGCGAATTCATGCAGCAGGGTATTAAGAAGCTTGAT
>CBFHQN010000085.1:0-8704 GCA_965657765.1 Luminiphilus sp.
TGCCTGGCTGATTTTGGTGCCATTGGGAATTACCTCTGCAAGCACTATCCGGCGCAAGATGGGGCGCAATTGGCGCAAGCTTCACAAACTTACCTATGCGGTGGCGACTCTGGGCTGGCTTCACCTCTTTTGGTTGTCTCGATCTGATGTGGGGGACGCGGTAATTTACGGTGTTGTCATAGGTGGATTGTTACTGTTTCGGCTTAAAAACCTTTGGCCAGTTAAGCCCTAATAGAAGCCGAGTCGTTGTGTGCGTGAGCCATTTTATTGGGCAAAGAGAATACGTTGTCTGCGTTAGTCTTCATTCTCACTTATTGCTTGATCCTCATCTGATAATGCCCTCGGATTCCGTTTTTTCGATGGCTTAGCTGGCACAACTGCGCCGCTGTCGAGTGGGCGTTGAATGAGCAGACGTCGAGCAAGCAGAACACAATAAGTGGAGAAAAAGACCTGTGAGGTTGAACCGGAGTGAGTTGTCTGCTGGTGACACGTCTGTCGGTTTCGTCGCTTCATTATGGCCGATACTGTTTGCGGATGGCAGAGAATGCTAATCTTGCGACACCTAGGCACACTCTCTGAATTCACTGGTTTATATGCCCCGCGAAGTATTACGAATAAGCTCTACGTCGATGGCCATTGCATGGCTTGCGGTTGCATGGATGGGTGGCATTGCAAGCATCTTCGCTCTCGCGCTGTGTTGGTGGTTTCTTGGGGTTGGTGCAGGAGATTCTGCTCAAAAGCATGGTATTTCCGACTCATTGTCCAGTCGGGTGGGCGGGGTAGTGGTTGTTGGTTATACCTGTCTTAACCTTGCATATCTTTGGCTTGTTTCAGAGGTAAAGGTTTCGGAATTCTCAGTGCTTGTATTGAGTTGTGGCGTCGCCTTTTTCTCTATCGGCTTATTCGAGGACCTCAAAGGTGATGTAAGTGCAAAGCTTCGATTGATTTTGATGCTCCTTATCTCGGCGTTCTTCGTGATATCAGAGCCTAGGCTGCGCCTACAAAATGTGGGTGTTCCGATTGTTGATGAGTTGCTGGCGCTGAGCGCGTTTGGCGCGATCGTTTTCACGATTTTGTGCCTCTCGTTTCTGCCTAACGCATTCAATACGGCGGATGGCGCAAATGGCTTGGTTGGTGGAGTAGGGCTAATCACGCTGGTTACGATGGCGACCGCTTTGCCCACCGAATTGAGTATTCTGCAGATGTCTTCCGCAGTGGGGTGTGCCGTCTTTTTAGTGTTCAACCTTTACACGGGCAGGTTTTTTCTGGGGGACGGCGGAGCATATGCTCTGGGCGCCTTGATTGGCTGCTCAATGATATTTTTAGCGTTGTCGAAGCCTGGCGCCACATGGTTTCTACTTGCGCTTGTTTTTTATCCGATAGCAGACTTGATCTGGAGTATCGTCAGGCGATTTATATCTGGATTGCCGATCTATAAGCCAGACAATCTCCACCTCCACAATCTATTACATACACATTTGCGGCGTCGTTTGGCGGGCACCAAAACCGCGAATAATGTGACCGGAATCATCATTGTGACAATCTTTTGCCTCATTCCTGCATTATTTACGTGGTCGGGGCTTTTAAGGGTGGACGATTATCGCTGGGTTTTTATAGTATGCGGACAGTGGGTGGTGTATGCTGTCGTTTGGCGGCGTATGCGTGGGTCCATTAAGAGTTAAAACGTCAGTCACGGGGCTGACGCTGTTGTTCAAAAGCCGGTGAGAAGAGCTTTTTCGGTAAAGTGTGCAGGGCATAAAGTATATCAAGGGGTCGATGGTGAGCTTTAAAACAAAACAGTCAGTAGCAGTTACGAGATCGCTGTTATCGGCGTGCATTGCTTCGTCGTTGCTAGTTTCAGGTGCCTCGTTTGCGCAGGAGCAGCCTGCAGCGAGTGGAGAGGAGTCTTCAGAGAAAGGGGCGGCGGCCGCAACAGGTGCTTCGTCAAAGCCTATGTTGCCCGGCGGCTTAGCGGCTGCGCCATTACCAGCAGCACTGGCTATTGGTGCTCTTGGGCTTCTGGCAATAGAAGCGCTGGATGACGATGATTCAGAACCTGAGCCAGAACCAGAGCCAGAGCCAGAGCCAGAGCCAGAGCCCGAACCTGAGCCAGAGCCAGGTCCGAGTACGACCACCTCAACGTCGTCCACAACGGGCACCTCGTCAACCGGTGGTTCAACTTCCACAAGTTCTACGGGCACGAATTAAACGTTCTCGAATCGGACCTGTAGTCTTAATGTATGGGACAGGCTGTCTGTCCCCTAACAACGCGGCCTGCAATACGGGCCGCATGTCGTTTGCTCTTCTTCATATCTTCGTGGCTTGTTTTCTCATTGTTCAAACTTTGAATTCGGCGAAGAAAGACGTGGTTCTCCATACGGAGCGCACTGGATCTAACCTGAGGCGTCTTTTCCCAAGTCGTGGCCGCATCGCCGGTGCCGCAGTGGGTTTGCTGCTGACAGGCTGTACATTATCTCTGCCACAACTTCAGCCTGTCTTGGACGGTGCAAATGCGTCGCCTCATGAGGCACCCGCCGGAGTGGCTGGGGAATATTGGTTGTTAGATCTTGGTGATATCGGCGCCATTGTTCGCCTTTATAGCGGAGGTCCAACAGGCTTCATCTTTGCGAGCAGCGATGGCGAAACACTTGCGTTTGATGGCTGGGTTATTCGGTCTCTAGATGGCATTGACGGACAACCCAAGCTTGTTGTTCGGGACTCTGGAGGCGTCAGAACCTACTTATCGAGCGCTAAATCGGTTGCAAGTGAAACCGTGAGGTGCAGTGAATGGACAAAAGAAACGCATGGTCGGTACATCGCATGGCGACAAGTGTGTGAGGGTTTATCCCAGGATAACTTGATCGAGCTAGACGAAGGTGGTGAGGTTGAGTACATCAGGCAGGCTATGGATAACCGTGGCTTGCTGCTCACCTTAACAAAAGTTAACGATTAATACCTTTCCGTTGGGGGAGTACGTTTATTGGCGTTGATCTGTCTTGCGAAGAATTAAAGCGACAATGCAGAGCGTTGTTTTGATTCGCGCGCTTAATACTCTTGGCGAAGTCCTTTTTTTTGTTGTGTGCGCTGCAAACCATTTTTATTATGCGCGGGTGAAGTGTTTTGGCTGGCCGCGGTGCCTTAAGTCATGCGTAGTGCTGCTGCACGAGAATTAAGTGAGGTTATGGCAATGTTGAAACTAAGACGTCAAAAGCATGGATTTACTCTGATTGAGTTGCTAATTGTTATTGTCATCCTGGGGCTCCTTTACTCTTTGGTGGCTCCCGCTATGTTTTCGAAAGTCGATTCGACCAAGATAAAGAGTGCTCAGATACAACTCGAAATGCTCCGCACGTCAATGGAGGCCTACCGACTTGATTTGGGTGATTACCCCTCCTCTCTGAGTCAGTTGCGTGAACCATCCGGCCGAGGTTGGGATGGCCCCTACCTCCCAAAATCGGTACCTCAGGACCCGTGGGGCAATGACTATTTTTACAAGTCACCAGGGGATGACGGACGAGCATTTACGTTGATGTCTTTCGGCAAGGACGGCACTCAGGGCGGCTCGGGCGACGCCGCCGACATTCTTTACGAGGAATAACCCAGTGGACATGTTGCTGAACGCGATTTCTGCCAGTGGAGTCACATCGGAAGATGTTGATAAGGCGAGGTCGTATCAGCAAAAAGCAGGGGGGGCTATAGAGCAAGTATTGATTAATATGGGCTCCCTCTCGGAAGATCAGCTGCCGGATGTTTACGCAGCAGCACTCGGCGAGCCGAGGTTGGACGATGACGCTGTAGAGAAGTTTGAGGGAGGCGCGCTTGAGTTGGCTGAACCCAAACACAGGTTTTTGGTCGACAGAGGTTGGATACCTCTTTTCTGCGATGAAGAAGCGGGTGACGTTATGTTTGCAACGACGTCGCCGCTTGACCGGGAGGCCATTGAATTCCTATCGAGCTTGGGGATTTCCTTTCGCAGGACGATATGCAGTCGCGATGAGTTCGAGGGACTAGTAAGCAAGAGTAATTCCGAAGTCGGGCATTCGGATGTGGCCTCTGAAAATTTGCTGACCACCAATGAGGAAGACAGGCTTCGCGAACTGGCTACCGAGGCGCCAACTGTCAACCTGTTAAACCGTTTGATTTCGCGAGCGCTGAAAATGCGTGCTTCAGACATACACATCGAGCCTTCCGAGAAATCGGTACTAATTAGGTATCGAATAGACGGCGTTTTGCAGGATGCTGAGAAAGTTCAGTCGAGCCTTCAGTTACCTCTCGTGTCGCGGGTCAAGATTTTAGCAGGCATGGATATTGCCGAGCGCAGGCGACCGCAGGATGGCAAAATTGAGTTGAAAATTTCAAATACTGATCTTGATATTCGAGTCTCCGCACTCCCTTTGCAGGCCGGTGAGTCGGTCGTAATGCGATTGCTGCGCAAGGATGCGATTTCCTACTCGTTTGATTCGCTTGAGCTGCTTTCTGACACGCGCGATGCGATCAAGCGCGATTTGGCTAAGACAACCGGTGTCATATTGATGACGGGCCCTACCGGCTCGGGTAAAACCACCTCACTTTATAGCTTTCTTGGATATCTCAATAAGCCTGGCGTAAAGATCATCACGCTTGAAGATCCCGTTGAATATCAGTTGCCAGGCTTGAATCAAGTGCAGGTTCGTCCAGATCTGGACTTCGACTTTGGCTCTGGTCTCAGGAGTATTGTTCGACAGGATCCGGATGTGATTATGGTCGGTGAAATTCGCGATCAGGAAACCTGTCGCATTGCCTTGCAGGCGGCTTTAACCGGACACCTTGTCTTTAGCACCGTACACACCAACGACGCTGCGAGCGCATTTACGCGATTGCTTGATCTAGGTGTTCCAGAGTATCTCCTGAACGCAGCGCTGCTATCAGTTATGGCTCAACGTTTGGTCCGTCGCGTCTGTTCTTCTTGCGCCGTTGCGTGTGAATCCCAGGATGATGTGATCGAAGAATATCAACTGCACAATCTCATCACGAAATTTGATATCAATGAACCCAAGTTGATGACCCCGGTTGGCTGTGAAGCATGCAACTTCACGGGGTACCTAGGCAGGATCGCTATTATCGAATACTTGCAAGTCGAAGACTCATTGAAAGCACTCCCCAAGGACGATCAGTTCTTGTCGAACGCACAAAAACTGAATAGTGATCGCGGCTTCAGGTCTCTATTTGAGGATGGCATGCTCAGGGCGTTGCGTGGTGAAACAACTCCCGAAGAGGTTGCGAGGGTCTGCGGGTAATGCCGGCCTACGCCTATAAGGCCGTTGATGAGAGCGGTACTCGTAGCGAGGGGGTTGTCTCTGCCGAGACAAAAGAAACAGCAATAGCCGAATTGGCTACCTCCGGGTTGCTGGTCTCCAAAATATCAGAGCAGTCGGAGTCGCTACCTTCTTTTGGATTTAGAAGTAGCAAACTTGGCTTAACGCACTTGGAGCGTTTTACCACCGAGCTTGCGTTGCTTTTGCGCAACGGTGTGCGCATCGACCGGGGTTTGATGGTTTTGGTGCGCAATGCTTCCACGCCTGTAGAGAAACGGTTTTTACAGGATGTACTTGATAAAGTTCGGAGCGGAGAAGCGTTATCGTCAGCGCTTGCACCTTACGATCAAATTTTCTCGGACACTTACCTTAATCTCGTAGTCACGGGTGAGGCGAGCGGTCGTCTTGACGAAGTTTTCATGCAGCTTTCCAGAGATCTGAAGTTCCGCCGAAAGCTACAGAGTCAGGTGATACAAGCGCTGACCTATCCCGCAGTTATTTTATTTGTGTGCCTGCTTTCCATAGCGTTTGTTTTCAATTACATCGTGCCTCAAATGGAGCCTTTGTTTTCCGGTGCAGCCACGTTACCGAGTTACACAGTTATGCTGCTGTCTGTGAGTCAATGGTTCCGTGATTATCAACTGTACCTTTTATTAGCCTTGCCCTTCCTCGGCGTCATGGCGCAACGGTTTTTCGTGTCAAGATCGAATCGCGAGCGCTTATTGGGTCGTGTCATGCGTTGGCCGATGATTGGTTCAATTGTTCTGTTGGTAAATCAAATCCAGGCAAACTCCACACTGAGTATTACATTGGCGTCGGGGCTTCCCATAGACAGTGCCTTCGGTCTTGCAGCCAAGAATGTGGGGAACAGGGAGTTGAGGCAAAGCCTTGCCATGGCACAAGATCGCGTGAGGCGCGGGGACTCATTATCAAAGGCGCTAGCGGGAAATCCGCTGTACCCGGATTTCGCTCACTCTCTCATCGAGGTGGGAGAGGAGAGCGGAGATTTGCAGCCCTGCTTCGAGGAGTTGGCTGATCGAGCGAGGACTGATTTTGAACTCCGTATTGCTCAGATGACATCGATATTAGAGCCTATATTGATTCTTTTTATGGGCGGGATCGTCGGGGGGGTGGTGGTGACCATGCTCTTAAGCGTTGTCTCAGTAAATGATATTGCCTTATGAAACATCGAGGTTTTTCCCTGATCGAATTGTTAGTAGTGCTATCGATTGCCGCTGCGCTGATGGCGCTTGTAGGGCCGCTTGGCGTTAGATCACTAGAACGCACGCAAGCTCAATCTGAAATGGTCTCCCTGCAGCGGTGGTATGACCACCTCGGGTACCAGGCGTTCATAAGGGGTAAGGTAATAACAATTAAGTGGCAAGGGAATGATCGTGTTGCCGCTAAAATGGGTAAGAAGCCTCTCGAAGAGAAGCAGTTGGAATTTCTCAGGAGTGAAGACCAGCGCGAATTAATCTTCAACAAATCGGGTGTTCCCAGTCACGCGTCGATAGCGGTAGTTGGTCCATCGGGTAGGCAGTTTGATATTCCCATTGCTGGGTTGCTGTCGATACGATCGGCTTACTAATGAAAGCGAAGCACGCAGGGTTTTCACTCGTTGAGACGTTGGTTGCGTCGCTTATCTTGTTCTCTGTGCTCACCAGCGCGTTGGTTGCCTTTCAAAATGCCATTATGTCGAGCGCGCGTGCGGAGTCACGGATTGACCTGTTTGCAAAGGTGCCTCTAATCCAAACTGAAGTGAGTCGCAGGTTTCGCAACGCTCGAGAGACGAGTGGAGAGGGCAGTATGATGCGTGTCCGGTACGCCTGGACCGCGACGCTGCTATCTCAGGGAACACCTCCCCAGGTGCTTTCGGAAGATTCTACGCAGTCTGAGCGTGTCTTTGAGCTATGGGAGGTGTCGGTTGATCTCGAAGCCAAAAACGCCTCGAGACAGTTCCAATTTACCGAATTGGTATGGACTCAATGACAACAATATTGGCAAGGGGTTTCTCGCTAGTTGAGCTCTTGGTCTCCATGGTGCTGCTATCGGCAATTGTTCTGCTCACCAGTTATTCCTATGCGCAGTTCTCTAGCTACTGGGACGGCCGGTTGGGGCGTTTTGACGAAACCTTCGCTGAGCTGCGGGATGGGTGGCTGTTGGAAAGCATTCTTCAAAACGTACATCCCTACGTGGTGAAGAACAGTCAATCCACGCCCGTTTATTACTTTGAGGGAAACATAAACGGTTTTATCGGCGTGTCTAAAGAAGCAATCTCTGAGAATGGTACACCGGCGGTCATTCGATTGAGCCTCATTCAAAACGAAGATCTGACATTTGATTTGGTCTACGAAGAGGCGCCAATGAAGCAGAGCGCCTTATTAAACCTTCAGCAAAATATCGCGTTCAAGCGTCCTGCGGTGACGCTATTTTCGGGTTTGCGCGAGGCGAAGTTTGCGTATTTCGGACCCGAGCGTGCGACGAATGATGAAACTGTAATTCCGAAAAGTGTTTGGTCCTCCGAATACAATAGTGCGGTTACCTTGGAATATCCGCGGAGGGTGAGTCTCAATTGGGAGTCAGACCAAGGTGGAGTGCGTTGGTTTATTGAATTGACTCAGCCGGCGCCCGGCGTGCTTTCTGCACTTGTTACCCAAGAGTTTGAAGCGTGATGAGAAGGTCGCCATCAAGCGCTGAGTCCGGTGTAGCGCTGCTGCAGGTTTTGCTTCTTAGCATGATTGTCACGTTGCTGGTTCTTCAGTTGATCTACAGCGCGCGAGGTCAACTCAGACTCGCCAATGATGTAGAGCATCGGGTAGAAGCTGACTTGCTCATACACTCAGCATTCAACCGCGCCTTATTCTCGCTTATTACAGATCCTGGGTCCTTCACCCGGCAGCGCGAAATACCTCTAGATCAAATGTATGCGGATTCCACCTTTGCCAGCGAGCCATTCAAAAACGCTCAAGTGCAGGCTTCACTGCGTGACATCTCGGGCCTGCTACCACAGCGAAGTCCAGAACATCCCCTCTGGCGGCCAGTGCTGCTTTCGCTTGGGATGACTTCTCAACAGGCGAGTGTTTTCCTGCAAGAGCTCGGTGATATGCAAGATGCCGATCTGCAAGATTTTCGTCAGGAGTCTGAGCCCTTATTTTCGCGTTCGGGCTTTCGTTACCCTAACGTCCCCATACAAATCGACAATAGCTTAAGTGCGTGGAGTCGCATGGACCCCGAGCTGATGGCGTCGGTTCTAGAGCTATCGCATCATCATCCGAGGTCGATTGTTAACCTCAGGCACTCTCCACCACTCATTCAGGCGAGTGCGACGGACGCCTACGGAACGAGGTTGATAGCACAGCAAGGTGATAATCAATCTGAGCGGTCGGTATCCGACTTTCTGGAGGAAAGGT
>CBFHQN010000086.1:0-8566 GCA_965657765.1 Luminiphilus sp.
TGCCGCCATTACAACACCGGCATCGCTGAGTCCCTCTAATCCAGAAACCGTATTCAGCCATTTCCTCGACATCCAGAGCGCTACAACCGTTAGGAAAATGAAGCCCACGCGCCGCTCTGGAGCCGACATGACACCCATCTCGATGTGCATATCTCGGATGACCTCGGCCGCTTCTCGACTCGCCGGTATATCGACGCGAAAAGCGACTCGCGTAAGGACAAGCCAACCCAGAGGAAGTAAAACCAGAGCAAGTGGAAGGCCAATCAGCATCCAATCGAAAAACGCGATTTGTCTGCCGTAGGTTTCCTCGACGAATCCAGCCAAAAGTACGTTTGGCGGTGTCCCAATAATCGTGGACATACCTCCAATGGTCGTGGCGTAGGCAAGCGCCAGGAGCAAAGCCACTTGAAAGCGGCGCTTGTCGGCGCTGGAAACCCCTACTGATTTCTCGGCCACCATAGCGGCTACTGATGCAGCAATCGGCAGTAACATCATGGCCGTGGACGTATTCGTCATCCACATTGAAAGCAGCGCTGCAGCCAACATAAAGCCCAAGATCAGTTTGCGTCCATCGGTTCCTGTTTTGGAGAGGACGGTGAGCGCAATTCGGCGATGCAACGACCACTTCTCAACAGCGAGTGCCAGCACAAACGCGCCCATAAAGAGGAAAATCGTGGGATGCGCATAGCTCTGGGCAACCGCTTTAACCGGCATGACTTGTAAAAGCGGGAAGCTGACCAGTGGAATGAACGCTGTTGCCGCGACAGGAATTGCCTCAGTCGACCACCAAGTTGCCATCCAAATGCCGACACCGGCGACCAACCAGGCCTCGCGTGACATCGTGTCCTGAGAACTGCTTGTCAGCAACATAACAAGAAAAATGATCGGTCCTACCCACAGACCGATCTGTTTTATTACCAGATGCTCTCTGTCGATCGTCACACTAATCTCCCAGTTTTCGTAAGCGATCTAATCACTGACTTTTTACCTTGCCTCTGATCAAGGCCTAAGCGAACTTACCGCCTCGGGGTTCGACCAAAGGCCACCCAGTAAGTCTGCTTGGGAGATTACATATAGAGCCTCGCTATCGAGGATGACCCGCGTGTCACCGTCTACCGAATAAGGTGCTAACGTCACCTCTCCGACCGACACCACAGCCGCCTCTTCAGGCGTATTCTTATTGGCTATTTCAAACAGCGCGATGCGGTCGACTTGCACATATTCTCCGCCTTGTTCTCCCTCTTGAGGTTGCCGCAGGCCGCTCGCAGCGTAAGGAACCGTAAGTCGATCAGTCTCATCGCCTGCAAGGTAAGTAAAGGCATAGCGGTTGTACTGCGCGGGACTATAGCTCCAATCCATACCCTCACCGAGCTCGACCAGCCCTTGTGACGTCGGTGAGGTCACATCGCTAATGTTGTACAACTCGAGCTTAGGAAAGAATCGCTCGCTGGAACCCAAACCGAGTAATAAATCGTCTGATACCTCGTGCAGGAGATCGGAGAATCCAGGAACCTCTAGCTCTCCAACAATCGAAGGCTGGGATGAATCTGAAAGATCGATGACATATAAAGGGTCAATTCGCTCAAAGGTCACCATATAGGCACGATTACCCATGAAGCGAACGCCGTAGAGATCTTCATTGGGCTTTCCAATCCGTGCATCAGGGTCATCCCCCAATTCTCCGAGAATGTCGAGCTCGGGTGCGCTATCCGCCGGGGCAAGTGTGAACAAACGATGCGTGAACGCGTCCTCGGGATCCCCTGTCCACTCAGTGGTCACGAGTCGCAAGACTCCACCCGACTCGCTAATTCGAAAATCAGCATTGCCGCCACTGTAAAGCTCGCCCTCGACCGACTCGGAACCCAGGTAGTCGAAGCTGTCGCGGGCCAATAGGTGAACCAATGTGCTACGAGGCTCCAGATCCCAGCGAACATGCGTCAAGGCTATGAACGTGCTCCCCATGTACACACCTGACACAGGCTCAAAGGTACACGCCGCACGTAAAATCTCACCTGTCTCAGCCGACAGGGCGAGAAAAGTCGTCAGGGTTGAATCGCTGGGAGCAGGCTCTGCCAGCGGGTGCTCAGGGTCTGCTCGATAACAACTGTCGAGTGACAACGGTTCTACAACTTCACCGTCGATACGAACCTCTGGGAGAATATCCGCGTCGGTAGCCTCGGCGAGCAGTGTTTCGTTATTGGCAACTTCTTCTTCAGTTTGTGGGTAGCTGACCAAGCCTTCAATGCTCGGCGCGTGACGCGAAATAACAAAAATCTCATTACCCGCGCGCCTAGAGGCGATCAATGCGCCCTCTACCGTCACTGTGTTGGTCAGTTCAGGGTTTTCAACATCGGTGAGGTCATAGTTGAGCAGTGACACCTGCTCGTCGAGCCAACCGTCAGAGGTTGTTAACTGCTCACCAAAAGCACCCCACCACGCTGTCGACAGCAATACTTGAAGCCGCGACTCTGACAGATAAATACCTTCTGCAGTCTGGCCCTCTTCCAGGGTAATAACACCCGCCGGTGTCGCCGACCCCGAACTTGGGTCAGTCTGATAAAGCGCTATTTCGGTCTCTCCCTCGCCTCCCGGTGGTGGTAATACATCCGAGGCAATCCGTGGCTCCACGACAAAGCAGCAACCACTGCGGCTCGGTGCTATCGCAAGCGTAGAGCCGTTGTACTTAACGATATCGTATTCGTCGACGTCAGCCTCAAGGGTGTAAGTTGTCGAAAAGCCACCACTGTCAGAGGAAGTATCCGCAACCGGTTCGGCCTCAAAAACGGGACCGCCGGTGGCGCTTCGCGTCATGCCAATTCGTGTCAGTTTTGCGGTGTAATCCGCGAGACCTGAGCCGTCAGTCTCACCGTCGGTCTCACTGTTGACCCAAAGTCCTGTGGGCTCCGGTGGCGGCGGTGGTGGCGAAACAACGACAGGTGGTGGATTACTGGTAGACCCTCCGCCTCCGCCGCCACAGGCATTGACTAGCGAAAGGAGGACCAGACTTATCAGTAACTTGAAAATCTGCACTGTCAAACCCCCAATAGTTTTTATTGGCTAAATCATCAAAATGGGCAACGACATCTGCTCCCCACTCACGAAAGCGAAACTGCCCACGCGTAAAGAGCGGTCTAATTAAGCCACTCTGCAAAAGCACCTAAAAGCTCAATCACCTCTGGCGCAACAAAAAAGCAGATTGCCGCAATACATGCAGACAAAATCGCGTAAGGAAGCTGGGTAATTGCGTGTTGATAGGTGTCGCAACCTGCGCCTTGCGCTGACAGCACCGTCGAGTCCGAGTAGAAGCAAGCGTGACTACCGAAGCCGCTGGCCGATAACAACGCACCGATCACTAATGGAGTACTCACACCGTAGGCCTCAGCCAAAGGGAAAGCGACGGGCATGGCGATCGCGATGACACCCCAGTTTGATCCCGTTGCAAAAGACACGGCAGACATGGTGATAAAGATGATTACCGGTAGCCATGTTGCAGTCATGTAAGGCTTCACCGCTTGAATGACATAGTCTGTAAGTCCAATCCGGTCGTTTGCTTCGACGAAGACAAAAAGCGCGAGCAACATAGCTAACACAGGCACCATGATTTTGATGCCGTTCGTACAGGTATCGAAAAGCTCAGAAAGAGGCATGATTCTCAAGGACGCGTAGTAGGCGACCGTGACGATGATTCCAGCGATGACACCGCGCAGTAAGTCGACACTGGGCGAGAGCGACAAGACAGGAAAGATCGTAAAGTAGAGAAGCGCTGCAATGGGAATGAAGAACGTCCCCGCTCCCCCCGAACCAAATTCCATTTCATTCGATGGATCTTCTGAGATACCCAACTCGCCCGTTTCCTCGGCGAGCGCTTCAGCTTTAGCCATAGCGCCAAGCCGAGGAATGACACCCATTACGACCAGCGGCACCACAAGCACTGCGATGATTGGGTAGAACATATAGGGAATCGACTCGATAAAGAGAGACAAGCCTTGTCCATCAGCGGCAACAGCATTTTTCTCCAGAAGGCCGGCAAAGTAGGCGCCCCAGCTAGATATGGGTATCAGGAGACACAACGGTGCCGCCGTTGAATCAACAACGTAGGCAAGCATGGCGCGAGAAGTTTTGAAACGGTCGGTTACCGCTTTCATGGTTGCACCAACGGTCAGGGAGTTGAGGTAATCGTCCAGAAAGATCACCAGACCCAGCACCCAAGTTGTCAGCAGGCTCTGCCGTTTATTTTGAAGACGAGCGAGCAATAGCCTGCCAAAGGCCATCGAGCCACCGCTACGCACAAGAAGCGCAATGAAAACGCCATAGAGGGCACACACCAAAATAATCCAAGCGATGTCTTCATCGCGGAGAACGGATAGGGAAACTTCAGCAAGAGTCGTAACAAAACCCGCGCCGTCCATGATGAGAAAGGCAAAAATAGCACCGGCAATAACGGATTCGAGCGTTCGCCGTGTTTTGATAGCCAGTGCTAAGACCAGCGCTGTTGGCAGCAAGCTGACAATTCCGTATTCCATTGCCCCCAAAAGCCCCATGTGAAAATCGACAGATAATCAGTCTACATGGCGGAAGCGTAAAAATTCACCTTAGCTTGAGTTTTTTGGTGCGAACCTCCATCCTCGCGCGTCACTTAAGTTCGATGCACAGGTGCACGCTCTGAACACACCGAAGAACAGTCAAACCCGGATTGCCGTCATCGGTGGTGGCTCATGGGGAGCGACGCTAGCTTCACTGATCAGCCGCAATGCTCAGGTGACGCTCTGGGCGCGTGATAAGGCCGTTGTCAGCGAGATAAATGCGACGCACACCCACGAGCGTTACCTCAGCGGTTTAGAGCTAAACCCCCTGCTGGTTGCGACAACGGATCTCGACGAGGCGCTCGAGGGTGCGCACGCGGTTCTCGTTGCTATTCCCTCACATACTTTCAGAGGTGTTTTCGAGCGCGTTGCTCCGCTTGTGCCTGACAACGTACCGATTATCAGCATGACGAAGGGACTCGAAGCGAGCACCCAAAAACGCATGACTGAGGTGATTAGCGAATACTGTCCTCAGCACCCGGTTGGTGTCATCACAGGACCGAACCTCGCGAAGGAAATTTTGGAAGGTAAAGCTGCAGCAAGTGTCTTGGCGCTGGACGATCCTTCAGCTCAGTGGTTGCAGCCGATATTGAACGTTGGACTCTTCCGGACTTACCACAACAATGACGTGATTGGCTGCGAACTCGGCGGAATCCTCAAAAACGTAATCGCAATAGCAGTGGGACTCGGCGATGGCCTGGGCGCAGGCGATAACACAAGAGCAGCGCTGATTACTCGCGGCTTGGCCGAGGTCACTCGATTGGGAACGGCGATGGGTGGACAGCCAGAAACCTTCGCAGGTCTGGCGGGCATGGGCGATATGATCGCAACCTGCAACAGTCCGCAAAGCCGAAACCGACACGTAGGTTTAGAATTAGCCAAAGGGAAATCGGTCGAGGAAATTACCAGTGCGATGAACATGGTGGCAGAGGGCGTGAAAAGCGCACCTACCGTTGTGTCACTCGCCAATAAATTCGACGTCGAAGTACCCATTTGTGCTGAAATCCATCGGATCCTCGAGGGCAAGGCGGACGCTACACTGGTTTATCGCGGTTTGCTCCGGGTTGTTGCAGGGTCTGAGTCCGAGCCAGGTTGACGGAACGTTAGTTTCATTTCATGGTCAATCGAGGCATGGTCCCTCTGGATCTAACCATAGCCAGTTAACTGGAACCTGCTTAGAGTTCTCGAAATATGCGTCTTCTTAAAACTGCATCTCTATGTTTTTTGATCTGCCTGACCGCGGCATGTAGCACTAGCCCTACCGGGAGAAGCCAATTCCTTATTGTCTCGCCCGAGTCTGCGATTCAGCAATCACGCGGCGCCTATCGTCAGGCAGTAGCGGCGATTCGGGAAGGGGACGAGATCTCTCAAGATCGATTATTAGAAGCACGCATCCGGCGTGTTGCAGGTCGAGTGGTGACGGCTGCCATCAGTTATTTTCCGCGCTCAGCCAACTGGGACTGGAGCGTCGTTGTCGTTGAAGATGACGAGACGGTCAACGCTTGGTGCATGGCGGGTGGACGCATGGCGGTCTACACCGGCTTGTTCGAACAGCTCAAACTCACGGATGCCGAGTTTGCGCAAATCATGGGGCATGAAATTTCGCACGCACTGGCAAATCACACCGCCGAGCGCATGTCGCGCGCAATGGCTATTCAGCTCGGCTTGATCGCCGTGAGTGCGGCAACCGATGGCAGCCAAAGTGCGGGCCAGGGAGCAGAGCTCCTAGCACAGGTTGCGCTCGAATTACCCAATAGTCGGACAGCGGAGACCGAGGCGGATCGACTCGGTATGCGGTTGGCAACGCTTGCAGGCTACGACCCCGAGGCAGCCGTCACGCTGTGGCAAAAAATGTCTGAACTCGGCGAGAAGCGCCCACCGGAATTTTTGAGTACACACCCAGCCCCCAACGATCGACAAGCGCGACTAAACGCTATGATTCCTTCGATGAGATCGCTGAACCCGTCGGGCAGCAAGCTGCCCGCGACGGAAATCACCATCGTCAATTAAGTACGACGGTGCTGCTCGAATTGTGAAAGCACATCTGCGATAACCTGTGTTTCGGTTAAGCCCCATAAACAATAGCCAGCAGAACCCGAAGCTAGGTGCACCTCTGTTACGGAAGTAGAGCCTTCAACGGGAAGCGATACCTCTTCACCAACAGTATCAGCAGAGGCATCAGCACTCTGCGGCGCCAGTCTCACCGTGTAGGTAAAAACTGATTCCTCGTCACACGCGGTGCTCAATACAACGGAGCCATCGCTACCAGTGTTATCAATCACTTCCGCGGGCACTCCGTTCTTGCTGAGCTCGGAGGCAAAGGCCGACAGTGCCGGCAGCACTGTGTCACGCTGAAACTGAACAACCGTGTTGTCCGAGGGTGCCTTTAATAGAGCCCCGAGGCGAGACTGCCAATCAACATCTGCATCAGTGTCAAAGCTTGTGGGGGCTTTCCCAAAGCTCGATTGCATATCGGACTGAAGCGATCGCTGAAGACCCCACAGCGCTCCCAACAATATAAGTGAGAACGGGAGAGCACTGGCAATCGTCGCGGTCTGCAGCGCGCCCAAGCCACCATTAATCAAAAGCGTAGCTGAGATCGCAGCGATAATTCCCGCCCATAAAACGCGCTGAGACACGGGTGTTTCGTCAACGCCCCCGGAGGCCATCATATTGAGCACCAGCGCACCACTATCGGCCGAGGTGACAAAGAAAATGACAATCATCACCAGGCTCAAGAGCGAGAGATAAAACGTACCGGGCAAGTAGTCGAGAAATAGGAAGAGGCCCAACGGCTGGTCATTCGCGACGGCCTCGCCAAACGCTGTCTCACCTGCATGTATTAAATCGATAGCGCTTCCACCAAACACATTCATCCAGAGCACAACAAACAAAGTAGGCACTACCATCACACCAATCAAGAACTCACGAATCGTTCGGCCACGCGAAATACGCGCGATGAAGATGCCGACAAAAGGCGCCCAGCTAATCCACCAGCCCCAGTAGAAAATGGTCCAACCACCCAGCCATTCCGTGTCCTGATAGGTAAAGAGATTAGTTGAGGTGGTAATCAGGTTGGAAACGTAAAAGCCAAAGTTCTCGAGCGTGCCACCAAGGATCAAGGCAGTCGGCCCGGCAAGCAGTACAAAGCACAAAAGCGCTATCGCAAGGAAAGAGTTAATCTCCGAGAGCCGCTTGATTCCACTGTCCAAACCGAGTGCGACCGACACAGCCGCCATCGCCATAATGGCGATAGTAATACCGAGTTTCAGCCCACCCGACTCGGGCACATCAAATAGATAATTGAGTCCAGTGCTGAGCTGCTCTACCCCAAGCCCTAAGCTCGTCGAAATACCGAAGGTCGTGCAAACAATGGCAAACACATCGATGGCAGCGCCGAGAGGGCCATAAATACGATCACCTAATATGGGGTAGAAAGCAGATCGCAAGGTCAGCGGCAGACCGCGCCGGAACGAGAAGTAAGCCAACACTAAGGCCATCAGGCCATAGACTGACCAGGCGTTGAACCCCCAGTGGAGCATCGTTAAATTCACCGCTTGGTTCTCTCCACCAACAGCGGCTCCTGTACCGACAGGTGGTCTCAGGTAATGCACCACGGGTTCCGCAACACCGTAAAACATCAGCCCAATGCCAACACCCGCAGCAAACAGCATGGATAACCATGAGAATAGGCTGTAATCAGGTGAAGAGTTGTCAGGGCCCAATCGAATATTACCCACGCGAGAAAACGCCAGCACACCCGAGGTGATGAGCAGTATCGCCATCACAACTCCATAGAACCAGCTCGCATTCTCCACAATGGCCGCCTGCAAGGCGTCAAAAGCCGAACTACTGGCATCTGGAAAGAGAAGAACAACACCTACAGTGCTTAGCAAAAAAATAATTGAAGGCAGAAATACGGCGCGGTCAACAACAAAGCCGCGATCGGACAAACTCGACATGAATAAGCTCTTATTAGTATG
>CBFHQN010000087.1:0-8524 GCA_965657765.1 Luminiphilus sp.
CGAACTCACCGAGAGCGCCATTATGAATAGCGGGAACGACAGTATCGGCAAGCTACATCAGTTGAGAAATCTCGGCTTCAAACTCGCAATTGATGACTTTGGCACAGGTTATTCGTCGCTCAATTACCTTCGCCAGTTCCCCATTAACACCCTCAAAATCGACAGAACCTTCGTCAACGACATTGGCTCTGACTCAGGCAACGGTATCGTTAATGCCATTGTCTCGATGGCGCAGGCGTTGGGGCTGGATTTGATCGCAGAGGGTGTAGAAACCGAAGAGCAAGCTGTGTATCTGCGGGAGCGTGGCTGTTATTCAATACAGGGCTATCTCGTCTCGAAGCCCGTGCCGATCGAGGAACTCGCCAGACTCTGCCAAAAAGACTTCCGTTCTACCATTGGCTTAGACTCAGAAGACGGATGAACCCTCGACGTTGGTTGTGCTTGGGGCTTGTAACGAGTTCACTGATGTTCGGGTGTACAAGGCTGAGCGAAGATCCACAGAATCATGCGAAGGCGACTGCAACACCTGATATTGCTCCACCTGAATTAGCTCCGACAGAGACCCCTTTCAATACCAAAAGCGCACTTGTTGTCGCGAGTACCAGCAAAGCAGCGATGGTAGAGGTACTAGCAGCGGGTGGAACCGTGACGCACGACTTACCCCTGCTCAATGCTGTCGGTGCAAAGCTGACACCGGGGGTGATCAGCAAGCTCAGCGAGAACTCAGACATCCTGAATTTGGTGGTCGATGATGACGTTTCAACGGAGGAATCATCGGAAGCTGCCGCATCCACTGACGCTATTGCCTGGCTCATCGAGAAGCATGGATTGCAAACACAAAATGCATGGCTGGACGCACTAGTAGACGCCAAGGCACATGCGCTTACCGGTCGCGGTGTAGGTCTCGCCATCATCGACACAGGTATCGCCGAAACTGGCAATCACCCCGATTGGAATCCAAACATTATTGATCGCTACAACGCGGTCACTGGTATCGAGGGCGACCAAGTATTAGACGCTACCGGACACGGAACACATTTAAGCAGTCTCATTGCTGGAGTGAGCGACAGGGTAAAAGGGGTTGCCCCCAAGTCGTCTCTGGTTATCGTTAAGGCGTTTGACTCAGAGGGCAGTGCAAACTTCCTAGACGTTATCCGCGCCGTTCAGTGGGTTGTGGCAAATAAAGCGCGTCTGGGCATACGCATTTTGAACCTTTCGGTCAGCGCCTCAACTGAACTCCCCTATCACCTTGACCCCCTTAATCGCGCACTCACCAAGGCTTGGGAAAGTGGTTTGGTTGTTGTGGTCTCCGCGGGTAACCAAGGTCCAGAAAAATCCTCGGTTACCGCACCCGGCAACAACCCTTGGCTAATCAGTGTGGGAGCTGCCAGCTTCAACGTTGCTCGACAGACAGCCGAAGTTGCACCTTTCTCCGGTAGAGGGCCGACCAACTCTGGTCATATCAAACCGAACATCGTTGCACCCGGCGTGCGTCTAGCGGGCTTTTTACCCGAGGGCGTCATGCGTCCGAGTCACGAACCCGTAGAGGTGACCGATACAGGGCTGTGGATTACGAGCGGCGCATCCCAAGCCGCAGCCGTGGTCTCGGGAATGATGGCGCTACTCCTTGAAGCGAGGCCCGAATTATCTAACGAGGACGTCAAATGTCTTATCGCCAACTCAGCAACGCCTCTGATTGACGATAAACGAAGCACTGTTTCGCCCATGGCGCAGGGAAGAGGCCTGATTAATTTGCGCGACGCGCTGACATCGACGAACACGCATTGCGCAGAGCGTTTTGAAGGGTTCTCAGTCGATACCGCAATCGAGGGTGCTTATCTAGACCAATAAACGTTCAGACCAATAACCGCTCAGACCGAGAAATCGAATTTCAAACACAGAAGCGGCGATTCATCAAAATCAGACGTTATCTCCTCGCATTAGCGTCGACCATTTAACCTCGTAATCGAGGCTTACAGAAACATCACCGACAAGCGATTCCCTCCAAAAAGCGGCATCTCAGATCCCCTAGCGCCGCCACCCCATTCGACAAACGTCTGTCACTAGGTATAACTAATAAGTATCAAAGCTGAATTAAAGGCCGCTTGTTAGCCTGACTTGGCTTAGATAAAAGGCTTTTAGCGGGGCAGGGTTCGGAGCGCGAACTAGTCAGCTGCTAAAAAGCAAGCCCCTAAAACCGCGGAAATGTGTTTTTTTCACAATTCTTGCCCAAAGGTCTTCACCCATTTTGGGCACTCATGTCTCACCGCGTGGGTCATTCCATAACTGTCATCGCAGGCAACTGCTCCTTAGTCTTGGTTCCATAGGTGGCCCACCCAGAGCTATCTGCTTTTTGACGTACATCAGCGCAAAGACGCTAGGAGCAAAAGATGAAAAACGCAATCACAGTTGCAGCGGCCGTCGCCACTTTCACACTTTCAAACATTGCCTTCGCTGGCCAGCCTGTAGGGGCCGCAATGGTTTCAACCAAGGTTGTAGCCCAAACAGCAGCGGCATCGAACAAAGCGGCAAGCACTGAAGTCGCAGCGAACCAGATCAAATCATTCCAGTGGGGCAGCACACCGGCTCGCACACAGGTTGCCGCCGAGCGTGTTGTTAAAGCAAAGAATCTCGCGGTTAAGTCTTCGGTGATTACGTGGCCCAATACCACTGGTGGTACAACCAAGCCTGCAAAAAAGGGTCGTGGCGACAAGTAAAAACGCTTCAGTCATCACCTCGGTAGAGCAGTCTTTACTTGAGGTAATTCCCAGACCCCTGATAATAGTGTCATGGGGACAGCTGTAAGTCATAAAGTGATAGCAAAGCTAGCGGGGCTCGTCCTGCTGGCTTTTTGCGTTTCTGCGCAGGCCAGAACGGACGTGACGTTCTGGGAATCCCCAGTCAACAGCAAGCTCAACTCGATCGAAGTCAGTGAGATCGTGCAGGACGGTAGCGGCGCCATCTGGTTTGCGACCCAAGAGGGGTTAACGCGGCAGCGTGGCGAGGACGTTGACATCTTCACGGCTGCGAACCTCGAAGAGGGCGGACTCAAGCCCGGACGTATATCAGCGCTCGCGGTCTCACCGATCGGACATGTTTGGGTTCTTACCCGCTCGCTTCAAGTCTTCAACCCAGAAACCCAAAGCTTCGACACACCGGTAACGCTTCCTGACAGACTCAAACCAATTTCATTGGCGTTTGACAGCGAAGGCCGCCTTTGGATGGGGCTCGAGGGGGAGATTGCCCTATACAGACCCGAGCTTGGCGAACCCGAAGTTATCACGCTAACCTCGAAAATGGTTCGACAATCGGGTGACGAGGTTCGGGCCACCTCAGTCGTTGCACTCCTACCGTTTGGTGACGCAATGATTGCCGTGAACTCAGAGGCAGTATTAGAGCTGCGCATCGACGGCAGCGGTCAGATACAAATTACTGAACTCGCCAGCCTCTCTTCAGATAATACCCCCATCGTCGTTAGTACGGCTGGTATTCACAATAACTCAGTGTTCGTAGGAACAATCTCTGATGGCCTCATTATTGTCGACCTAGATAACGACGAGGTAACTCGTATCCAAGAGGGATCAGGTAATGACGAACTTCCGTCCAATCTCATCACTTCGGTACTTAGTACAAATAACGGGGTCTGGCTGGGCACCCAGAACGGCTTGGTATTTACGGAAAATGGGGGAAGAAGTTTCCAGTATTACGGCGAGACCTTTACAGGACTGCCCAGCAACTGGATTGTCGGCCTCTTCCAGTCCTCGGACGGTAGTTATTGGGTAGGAACCCGCGCGGGACTAGCCCAAGGCGCTCGCACGCAATTCGACGCCTTCAACCCAACCAATTCAAATTTGTCTCACAACCACGTCAACGCTGTGCACCAGACGGATGACGGTACGATCTGGGTCGGTACACAAGATGGTTTGAATAAGCTTCTACCGGGAGAAAGCAGTTTTCGTTGGCTCAACTCGAGCTCTGAGCCAAACCTCGACAGCGACCAAATCATGTCGCTAGCCAGTCAGGATGAAATATTGTGGATTGGCACCTTCGATGCTGGCTTGTATCGGCTCGAAACGCGGTCAGGCACATTGGCGGATGTGGCACTTGATTCGGAAAATCCTTTTGCACTTCAAGCCCCAGGCGTCACGGCAATTTTGGCGCATAGCTCGGGCAATATCGTGGCTTCAACCTATGGTGGCGGCACAGCCATAGTTGATCGTGCTGGCCGTGTAAAGAGAGTGCTTCGTAATCCGCCCGGTGAATTCTTGAGCGACTATCCAATTACGCTCGCCGAAGACGCCACCGGCAAAGTATTCGTTGGTATGACGGAAAGCGTCGGAGTGATCGATCCGGGGCTTTTGTCGATCAGACCGCTTTCTGTCAATGGCGTTGCGCTCAGCGAAGCGCTTGGCGTCGTCACCACTATCATCGATATCGAAGTCGAACCCGATGGATCTCTACTTTTGGGAACCGACGACTCGGGCATTGTCCGCGTAAAGCGCAATGCCTACGGCGAAGGCACCGAGCTAATAAATCTCTCTCGCCAATTCGAGCTGCCGAGCCTCGCGGTGGTCGGAATTCAGTATGACGATATGGGGGCGTTGTGGCTGGCGCATAATGACGGCTTAACACGCATCGTTGAGGCGACCGGCTCGATTCAACATTTCGCCTCTCGCCTTGGTGTCACCGCTGAGGAATACAACTCGGGTGCGAGTTATAAAAGCTCAGACGGTATGCTTTTCTTTGGCAGCCCTCGCGGCGTTACCTATCTTGACGGTCGCTTGGAAACCCTCGACAAGCGCCCCGTTGATATGGGTTTTGGCTCGATTAATGTCATGGGCCGAAGCTTCTACCCCTCATCGCCCGAGGACGTTTTAGAACTCGACGCCAGCGACACACTCACCACCGTAGAGTTCTTCGCTGCAGACTATCGTGCGCCTTGGAATATCGAATACGAACACCGCCTGACACCCATCTACGACTGGGAAGGCACGGACGGCAAGGTTCAACTCACAACACTGCGTCCCGGAAGTTACACATTGGAATTAGCGGCGCGCGGGAGTAATGGCGTCTGGAATCGCGGCGGTTTGTCACTGCCCATCGTGGTTTCGCCCCCCTGGTATCAAACGATGCAGGCTTACGCGGGCTACACCGCTGCAACTCTCCTAACGATTCTGCTGTTTGCGCTGCGCTCTCGGCGCAAACTGCAGGCGTCTATCGATCGCGCTGCCGAATTGGATCAGCAAGTTGTCGAGCGAACCCATCAGCTCGAACTCGCAAAGCGTGACGCCGAAAAAGCAAACCAAGCTAAGACAGAATTTTTGGCCGTCATGAGCCACGAGATACGCACGCCACTGCACGGCATCATCGGCATGAACGAGCTACTGCTCAACGCCGGTGTCTCCCCGAGACAATCACGGCTCGCACGCACCGCCATGAATAGCGGTAAGACACTCCTTAACCTCATTAACGAGATTTTGGATATTTCCAAGATTGAAGCCGATAAGCTGGAGCTAGATGAAGAACTCTTCGACCTTTGTGATCTTGTCGACGATGTCACTTACTTGCAGGGTGAGCCTGCGCAGAGAAAAGCAATAGAGCTTACCGTCATTCACGACTACAACGTCGCCGGCGCGTACCGCGGTGACGCACAAAAACTGCGGCAGGTACTCACCAACGTTATTGGCAACGCGGTGAAGTTCACTGAGGTGGGAAGCGTCGATATTAAGACTTTCCTCGGCGAGAATGACGCGGTTGTGATCGCTGTTGCCGACACGGGTGTGGGCATACCTAAAGAATCACGCGATAAGGTCTTCGATAAATTTACTCAGGCCGATGCAACCACCACACGTCGCTTTGGCGGTACAGGTCTGGGACTCGCAATTTGTAAGAGCTATATGACCTTTATGGGCGGCAATTTGGAACTCTTCGACGGTCCCAGTGGTAAAGGGACGCTTGTCCACATAACCATCCCATTAACTAGGGAAAGTGAGGCACGAGTCAGCCGCCGTGGCACCGTAGCACTTTGCACCCGCGACGATAAAGTCGCAGTTAGCTTCCACTCGCAAGCCCTGCGCCTTGGATTTGAAACAACGCGTGTTCAACGACCTGAAGAGGCGCCGCTGGATACAATCGCTGTCATTGTCGATGAGGGTTGCGATAGCGACACCATTCGCCTGTTCGCTGACCAAGGTAGGTTCGAGCAGCGCCTTCTCCTGACGGACATTCGCAGTGACAACCCACTGATCGCGACAAAAACATGGGACTTCATCCACAAGCCTGTGACTGGCGCAACGCTACGCGAGGCCTTCAACAATCTAGCCACCGAGAATGCCGCTGAGACCTCTGAGCATCTTGAGGGGCTTCGCGTTCTGATTGCCGAAGATAATCCAGTCAACCAGCTGTTAGTCGAAAGCATGCTGACTGGTCTGGGAGCATCTTTCAAAGCCGTGGAGAACGGTGCTTTGGCTGTCGAGGCGGTAGACGACCAGCAATTCGATGTTGTACTGATGGATTGCTTGATGCCCGTTATGGATGGTTTCGAGGCCACCCGTGCCCTTCGCGCCAAAGGCGTCGAAATACCCATCATCGCCGCTACCGCTTCTGCGTCGGCAGGCGACTTCGATGAAGCGCTTCAAGCGGGCATGAATGACGTCATGGTGAAGCCCTTCTCTGCCCGGGATCTCAATCGCATGCTAATGGCATACGCACCGGCAAATCTCGTAAGTTCTGCCAAAGAGCGTGATGTTCGTGCATTAATCGAAGAAGACACCCTGCTCGCCATCGCGAAAATCAATCCTGAATCCGGGATGGACCTGGTTGATCAGGTTGTTGGATTGTTCGAGCAGCAAACACCTGCCTTCATCAATGAGATGGAAATGGCTACACGCGAGGGCGACGCGGCTGAGACACGTCGTTTAGCACACGCTTATAAATCGTCAGCAACCAATATCGGTGCCGTGGTACTCGGTAGACGCCTCGCGGAGATCGAGACGTCAGCCAGGGAGGAGCAGCGCGTTCTCACTTCGGAGGAAGCGAGCGAGTTGGATGACCTAGTAAGAGATAGCTTGCGACAATTGCTTGCCGCCTATGTACGCCTTCGTTCAGAGTTTGCGAGCGAGGAAGACGAATAGCGCTCAGCCGCTCAAAAAGGCACGCAGGTGAAGCCTGCTTATTTCATTGATACTTAGTTGCAACTCGTCGGTATTCGCGAGTGAAAAAGCAAGAGGACTATCGTCGGTTAAATACCGGCGCGCGCTTTTCCCGCTGTGCGCGCAAGCCCTCTTGAAGATCTTGTGAGGCACTGCACTCATCAGCCAAGGCTTGCGCTACGCCTTTGTCGAAGGTGTTCGTCTCGACCATCTTAATAATGCGAAGCATGGCCGCTAGCGACATTGGAGCCAGTCTTGCTAGCTTTTCGATCAGCCCCGCGGATCGAGCGGCTATTGAGTCTTCATCCACAAGCCAATCGATGGCGCCGTGTTGAGATAAGGTTTCGAAAGACACGGGCTCTGTGGTCAATAACAGGCGTCTAACTAAGGTGCCCCCTAAACGCTGAGTCATTCGCTCGATGCCCTCAATCGGGTAACACAGTCCCACTGCAGCGGCCGGGATCATAAGCTTTTTATCCTCGACGGCCATGCGAAAGTCACAGCTAAAGAGGAGCTCAGCACCGCCGCCGAAGACATCGGCCTCAACAATTGCGAGCGTTGGGATCAGTAGCTCTGCAATAGCGTTTGTCATGGACTGAAAGTCATCGCCACTCATAGTGCCGTCAGTAATCTCTTTCAGATTCGCACCCGCACAGAACACCGGCCCTTCCGAGCGGATAACAAACAGGCGACAGCTGTCGTTGATGGACGACAACGCTGCTTTCACAGCAGCGATTTCCCTCGACCCAATCGCGTTACGCCGCTCTGGCGCACACAATGTGAGCTCCGCTACTGGACCTTCAATGTTGAAGCGAATCGAATCGACCATCTGTTGTCTCCCTTTATTCGCCGCTTATTGTGTCACGAGTCCGGCGCCTCTGAATGGACAGGTTCAAAAAAAATACTTAAAGTTCAAATATTCGAACGCCGAGAATGTCTTTCAGCGTTACAGCCAGCGTGAGAGCCCATACCGAGTCCCATGTCAGATTCTGCAACTCCGAAAAAGTCCGGTGCTGGCTCCCCATTCAGTCGTGGCGCTCAACACGAAGCAAAGCGAACAGCCATACTGTCGCGTGCCGCAAAACTTTTTAACACCAAGGGCGCTCGATCAACCACCTTGGCTGACGTCGCTGATCGCTTGGGACTCACAAAAACCAGTCTCTACTACTACGTCAAAACGAAAGAAGATTTGATATACCAGTGCTATGCGAGCGCCATGGGCCGACTGCATCGCTCTCTGGATGAGGTAGAGCAAGAGACTAGCGATCCGCTCGAGCGCGTAATCCGCGCCATGGAGCGACATATTGAAATTAGCTTGGACTCTCTAGCGGAGCGCGGAGACTACTTTGCTGCACCATTAGAGCTTGCCGTAT
>CBFHQN010000088.1:0-8460 GCA_965657765.1 Luminiphilus sp.
TGCTCTTCTTCCTTACGACGAACGACAACTCGGTCGTACAACGGACGAATATTCATGGGTTTCAATCTCCAAAATGACGATTACTTTTTTTATCCCCCAGAGAGGGCTGAGGGAATAATGGGGACTCAAAAAACAATTTCAAGACTTTTTTAGCACTCAAGGCATGAGAGTGCTAAAAAGCATTAAAAAAAACATAAATGATGGGGTTTAGTCGTCGTCGACCCGAGAGAAATCACCCTCGAGCGTGACAGGACCACGATCACTAGTGCTCCCTGAAGAACGGCTGGGCCCATGGTTAGGGATATCACGCTCAGGTTCCGCAGAGCGAGGGCCTCCGCTTGAACCCGCTCCACTAAAAACGGCTTTCAAAGCCGCTCTCAGAAAAACGTAGAGCGCGAGGAAATCGGAAATCAATCCGGGAATCATTAGCAATACGGCACCGAAGGCCACACTGATCTCGCCCGCAAAGAGCTGTCCACGAATCGCTGCAGCCGAGGGAAACCGACCTGCCGTCAACAGCGCAGAGCGCCCTGCCATCTGAAGTAGCCAATAGCCCAGCACAATCATCAGTAAGATGTAAGCGATGGTTGCAAGCGCCCCAGCCTCGGCACTCAGCTCCAACAACGACCAGAGCTCCAAGAAGGGATAAGCAAGTAGCAGTAATGGCATAGGGTTTTCCTCAGCTACGTCATCAGCACCAGTCTATTCCAGCACCGTCCCCACGATAAGGGGTATTAGTGCGGGTCTTCAGCGGATAATTCAAGAGGCGCTATTTGATGAACACCATGCACACTGCCGTCCCCGTTTAGCGAGATGATGGCTCCGTCGGCACGCTGGAATACGGGCGTGCATTGCCACTCGCCCTCGGAGTTGCCCTGAAATAAAACGCAGCGCTCATTGTCCTCTGCCTTCCAGCGACCTGAGACCACATTTATTTTTGGTGCCTCGCCTGTCTCCCGCCACCATCGCGTCTCAAAGCCACCACTCGACAGCCATCGGGTCTCGGCGTAAATACTATCTTCGGCTTGAACCACACCGTGATCGAGTGTGTCTGAGAACGTCTCAAGAATCTCGAAAGTACTCAGCTGAACCGCCTCCGCTAAATTTACCTCTTGATACTTCCCAATATCGGCAATCGAAGCATTAGGGATGGCGCTCATGATCAAGCCCATCGCAATGACTATAGACGCCATATCTCTAGTGACGCCGGCCCTGGTAACCGCTCTACTTCCTGCGCCGGTCCGCTCACTGGCATCAATCTGCGGTGGTGAGCACTGAGAACCTCGAGCGCTAACAGTCATTGCCGGCAGGACGATCATTGATGCGAGTCACGTCCATTCCAGGGCGCCACCCAAATCAGTAGCAACATGCCGGGAACAGCAGCGGCCATGCAGATCAAGAAAAACTCAACCCAACCGACACTCTCAACTAAAAAGCCTGTGGCGGCGTTTGCCATCGAGCGTGGGAAAGCCGCTAGTGCTGTAAATAGCGCGAACTGCGTCGCGGCAAATGTGCGACTGGACTCCCGAGCCATATATGCGACAAAGGCTGCGGTACCGAGCCCTACACCCAAATATTCAAAACTAATAACAGCAGCCAGTAGCCAGACAATAGGACCGCTCAGCGCAAGAATGGCAAACCCGCCGATACTAAGAAGCTGGACGACCCCAAAAAGCCAGAGCGCTTTATTGATACTGATACGGAGCATGATTGCGCCGCCTAAAATGGCACCAGCAATGCTGCTCCACAAGCCTGCATTCTTGGCCCAAATGCCTATCTCGGTTTTGGTAAAACCTAGATCAAGATAAAAGGGAGTCGATAAGGCGGTGGCCATGTTGTCACCTAGCTTGTAGAGCACCATGAATACCATTGCGAGTAAGACGCCTCTCACACCCCGGCGATCGATGTAGTCCGTAAATGGCTTTATCACCGTCGCATAGATATCGCGCTGCTCCTTATCGAGACCCTGACGCTCTGGACGCTCGGGCTCGCTGACAAAAAGGCTTAGACCTACCCCTACTCCCATAAAGGCGGCAGTAATCCAAAAGACCAGACTCCAGGGCAGCTGATCTGCCAAGATCAGTGCGAGTGAGCCCGGAATCAAACTCGAGATCCTGTAGGCTTGGACATGAACAGAGTTCCCAAAGCCGAGCTCTTCATCGGATAAAAGTTCTCGTCGATAGGCGTCGATAGCGACGTCCTGCGATGCGCTGAAAACAGCAATCACGGTTGCCATGACGGCGACAAGGCTGAGGTTGGCGGCAGGGTCAATCGACCCCATAAATCCAATAGATAAAATTAAACCTACTTGCGTAAGCAACATCCAGCCACGGCGCAAGCCCAACGGCGGTTGAAAGCTATCTATTAAAGGTGCCCACATCACCTTCCATGTGTAGGGTAAACCCACCAGAGCGAAGAGACCGATTTCTGCGAGGGATACACCACTGTCTCTGAGCCAAGCAGGGACCAGTTGCAGCAGTAAATACAGTGGCATCCCGGAGGCAAAACCAGTGAACACGCAAATAATCATGCGTCGCCCTAGGAGCTGCTGCCAAAAAGAAGGCGTGGATTCGGACATGGTTATTGTCTACTGCTGATTTTTTGCCAAAACATAGTCCCATACACGGCACTCTTACAAAAGCACAAAAGACTTCGGCAGAAAAGGCTCGTTCACAGCAGTCCTGTGCACGAGAGTCCTGCACAAAAAAGGCTTGCGGCTCGTCAGGTCGGGTAATCGCGTTTATTAAGCAAAAACAAAAAAGCCCCGCAAGAGCGAGGCTTCGTTTGTCATCTCTGAGAATTAAGCTGGAAACTGGTAGTCGTCGAACATTTCCCGGAGCTTCATCTTCTGAATTTTGCCTGTTGCCGTGTGTGGCATTTCCTCTATGTACTGAACATCATCTGGAATCCACCACTTCGCAATCTTGCCATCCAAGAACGTCTTAAGCTCGTCTGGCGTGACATCACCCTCACCGTTCTTTACCACAATCAAGAGTGGGCGCTCGCCCCACTTGGGATGGATGCGTCCGATAACCGCGGCCTCAGCCACCATGGGATGACCTGTCGCGCAGTTCTCCACCTCAATCGAGGAGATCCACTCGCCACCCGATTTGATCACGTCTTTCGTACGGTCAGTGATTGATACATTGCCGCGGGCGTCAATGCTGGCAACGTCGCCGGTTTCAAACCAACCATCTTCCTCTTGTGCCGAGCTACCATCGAGCTTGAAGTAGCTCGAGCAAATCCAAGGCCCACGCACTTTGAGCGCACCAAAGGCAACACCGTCCCAGGGCAGTTCGTTGTTATCGTCATCGGTGATCTTAACCTCAACACCGAAGATGGGCTGACCCACATTGGTTCGCATGCTGGCAAAGGTCTCAGCATCGTATTGGTTTCGTCGAGCGCCCGAGGAGTTCGACGTGCCCAGCGGGCTCATTTCTGTCATGCCCCAAGCGTGGCGAGTATCAACACCGTAGGTGTCAAACTCTTCCATGACTGACAGCGGGCAGGCAGAACCACCGACAACGACGCGCTGGAGCGTATCAACGCGCTCACCGCTCGATCGCAAATGAGCAAGTAGGTTCAACCAAACAGTGGGAACACCCGCTGACATGGTGACACCTTCCTCATTGATCAGTGTCGCTAGTGTTGGCCCGTCACCCATCTTGTTACCCGGCATCACCATTTTTGCACCCGCTACAGGACAGGCGTAGGGATTACCCCAGGCGTTAACGTGGAACATAGGAACAATCGGGAGCACGACGTCCGCAGACGAAATGTTCATCGAGTCGGGCATCATGGTTGCGTAGGTATGCAGCACTGTAGAGCGGTGGCTATAGAGAACACCTTTGGGGTTACCCGTGGTGCCCGAGGTATAGCAAAGTGCGCACGCTTCGTTTTCGTCGATGGCAGGCCACTCGAAGCTATCGGGCTGACCGGTAACGACGTCTTCGTAGCAATGGACATTCGCTACGGATGTCTCAGGCATATGCTCGGCCGTTGTCATCACGACCCAGCCCTTGACGCCAGGACATTGCGGCGCAACCTGCTCAATCAGCGGCCAGAAATCAGGGTCTAGAAATACATATTGGTCTTCCGCGTGATTGATAATGTAAACAATCTGCTCAGGAAAGAGACGCGGGTTGATGGTGTGGCAGACGTAACCCGAGCACGCTGACGCGTAGTACGTCTCAAAGTGTCGGTAGTCATTCCAGGCAAGCGTTGCCACACGATCGCTTGATGACATTCCCCAAGCCTTCATTGCGTTAGCAAGCTGACGCACTCGGCCGAATGCATCTGCGTAGGTGTAGCGATGTCTTGGATTATCTCGTGTTACGGATACGATCTCCTGCGCACCGTGAACACGTTCTGCGTGCTCCATGATTGACGTAATCGTCAGTGGGAAATCCATCATCAAGCCTTGCATGATTTACCTCTCTGTATAGCTGTTATGTTTAGCTTTTATCTGTAGCTGTTATCGTTAGTGTATTGCTGCGGTCGATTTCTAGTGCGACTAAGTAAGCGACCATATACCGGCCTCTTGTTGAGCCCGGCCCTCAATTTCAAGTTTTAGTAGATGCGCGAGTAGCGATAGTTGCGCCCATCGGTGCATCGTTTCAGGCACGTCATCGTATACGGATACAACGAGCGTTTCGATAGGAACAGGGCCTCCTCGCTCTAAATTTGCGACAACTTTTGCCTCACGCATGAGGCGGTGCCTGACGAGCTTCTCCACCTCGTCGCGACAGCCTTGAATCACCTCACCGTGTCCTGGCGCAATGGCTTTCACGTCGTAGTTCAGTAACCGCTGAAGCGACTCGATGTAATCCTTCATATTGCCGCCGGGTGGCACAATCACAACCGTCGATCCATTCATGATGTGATCGCCCGCAAAGACCATGCCCTCTTCCTCGAGCAGGAAGCAGTAATGATTGTCTACGTGCCCCGGGGTGTGTATCGCTCGGATTGACCAATCCTGCCCAGAAAAAACGGCGTCCTGTTCCAAGTGAACATCGGGCTGAAAGGTCAGGTCTTGATGTTGATCGTCAGCAGTCACAGCGCCAATCATGGGTACACCCAGCTCACGAGCGAGGTGGGCTGCAGCAGGCGAGTGATCGGGGTGAGTGTGCGTACACAGAATGTGGCTGATACGGCCATCACCCACTTTTAAAATGTGCTCAATGTGCTCATCGATTGCAGGACCTGGGTCGATCACTGCCAAGTCCTCACTACCGATAATGTACGTGTTGGTTCATGGCCCCGTCATAACGCTGGGGTTGGGAGCAACTAATCGTCTAATTCTGGGTGATACCTGCACCGCTTCATCGTACGCCTGCATATCAGCTCACCATTTGCGCGATCGTGATGGCGGGGTCGACATCAGCGTCGTAATCAACACCGGGCACTTCGAAACCGAACAGTTGCAAGAACTCCTCGCGGTAGCCTGCAAAGTCCGACAACTCGTCGAGATTTTCTGTCCCAATTTGCGCCCATAAGTCCGCAACCTCGGCCTGTACTTCGGGCAAGAGCTCAAGATCATCAACCCGCTGTCGACCTTCTTCATCCAGCGCTTTATCACCATACATGGCCTCGCGGAACAGACGATCGATTTGCTCGATGCAACCCTCATGCGTACCGCGTGCTTTCATGACTTTAAACAAGATAGCCAAGTAAATAGGCATTGCGGGAATGGCTGCGGATGCTTGCGTCACTACCGCCTTTAGAACCGATACTCGCGCATCACCACCCTTTGCAGCCAGACGTTCTCGGATGCCAGCCACGCGCTGGTCGAGGTCTTTTTTTGCAGCGCCAATGGTGCCGTGCCAGTAAATATCCCAGGTAATCTTCTCGCCAATGTAGGTGTAAGCAGTGGTCTTTGCGCCGTCGGCCAAAACGCCGGCATTGTCGAGCGCCTCGATCCACATTTCCCAATCTTCACCGCCCATGACGGCAACCGTATTGTCGATCTCTTCCTGAGAAGCGGGCTCTAAGTGGAACTCTTGGATGATGCCCTTATCCGTATTGATCCCTTTCTGTACCGCAGGCGATCCGATGGGTTTGAGCGTGGAGACGTGAACGTCACCAGTGACAGGGTGTGTGCGGCGAGGCGCCGCAAGGCTATAGACGACAAGGTCGACCTGACCAAGATCTTCCTTAATCAGATCGATCACACGATCTTTCAACTCAGCCGAAAACGCATCGCCATTAATACTTTTTGCATAAAGCCCAGCTTCATCTGCATATCGATGGAAAGCAGCTGAGTTATACCAACCTGCTGTACCTGGCTTTCTCTCGTTTCCTTCCTTTTCAAAGAAAACGCCAATCGTCGAGGCGCCGGAGCCGAATGCGGCTGTAATGCGCGAAGCCAAACCGTAGCCAGTGGAGGACCCGAGCACTAAAACGCGTTTAGGTCCATCAGTTATCTCACCCTTCGACTGGACATGTTCGATCTGACGGCGAACATTTTCGTCGCAACCGACTGGGTGTGTTGTCGTACACAGAAATCCACGAACTTTTGGCTTGATGACCATCGATAACACTCTCGCTCAAAATTTTGGAGCTGAAGTCTAGCATGCAAGCCGTGTTTCGTTAGACACTCTGACGGCGATAGGAGCAACGACGCCTGACGCACACAATAATGCTAAGAAAAACTAAATCGAAAACGGAGATCGGTTATGGAATCAGTTAATCCTATTTTGGGTGCCGCAGCAGTGCTTGGCCTTTGGTCAGTACTCATGTTCTTTATCTATGGAGTCAGATTGATGGGCACAGGCGCAAAAATTGGTGAACTCCCCGCAGGTTTTAGAGGCCCCGATGCCGAGGCTGAAACACCCGATAAAGTGAAGTGGACGCGCCACAACTACGAGCATCTAATGGAGCAGCCGACTGTCTTCTACGCCATGGTCATTATCCTGGCGATGGCAGGTGATACCTCAGCGGCTTCTTGCTACGCGGCATGGACCTTCGCGATCGCGCGCATTCTCCACAGCTTGTGGCAAATGCAGGTCAATACAGTCCCCGTTCGCTTTGCGCTGTTTGCAATCTCACATATTGCACTGCTTATGCTCGCAGTTCATGCGGTGATGTTTACCCTCCAGCTCTAACAGACCGGCGCTTGGCACCTTTATCTACCAATCTTGCTATCAAAACGGCTGATGCGCACGCATCAGCCCTTTCCTCACATACACTGTGGGCAAGCTGCATCAGATGACATTACCCACCATTGCAGCCATTGAAGCTGGCGGTACGAAATTTGTAATCTCGGTCTGCCGAGGCGATCAACTCGGGGAGCGTATGATTGTTCCTACTGCCGATGCAAAAACCACTCTTGCATCGGTAGTCGACGCTGTTACTCAAGAGTTACAGGGAGATACGCCAAGCGCGGTCGGCATTGCGAGTTTTGGCCCCATTGATATTGATCCCACCAGCACCAATTTCGGGACAATCGGTGCGACGCCAAAACCCGGCTGGACCGGTGTTAATTTGCGCGAGTACTTCCAAGGAGCATTTAACTGTCCAGTCGCCATTGAGTCAGACGTAAACGGCGCGGCACTCGCGGAGTCTACGTGGAGCATTGAGTGTCAAATCAACCATCTCGCGTATGTCACGGTTGGCACTGGGATTGGCGTGGGCATCGTGCACAGCGGCGCGATCAGTAACGGCACCTCACACCCCGAGATTGGTCATATACGTGTTCCACGACATGTAGAGGATCTCGCCTTCGCCGGGGTTTGCCCGTTTCATGGCGACTGCCTCGAAGGCCTTGCATCCGGACCTGCGGTTTTTGAACGGTGGCAGACGACGCTTTCAGACCTTGACCAACACGATGTCGCTCATGACATCGAAGCGTTTTACCTCGGTCAACTTGCAGCGAACATCGCTCTTCATCATCGGCCCGAAATGATTGTTTTTGGGGGTGGTGTCAGTCAAACCTCAGGTTTGATTCCTCGAATCCGAAAAGAATGCCAATCAGTGCTTAGTGGTTATCTGCCAGATCTAGACGCCTCCAACGCCATCGCCTCGCTCATCCAGCCGCCACGTCTTGGTGCAGATTCGGGTATTCGGGGTGCTTTCATGCTGGGTAAGGCCCTGTTGGGTTAAGCCGCAATCAACATTCTCTCGCGACCAAATACGTAATAAAATTACAAAAAAGCGCCTATAATTCGTTTTATATCGCTAATTATGTATTTTTATTACATAATACGTCGCAGTTTATTGGGGGAAGACAGATCGCCATGCACGCTGAGATTTTGCGGGTGACGCGCGCCATTGAGGATCGCAGCAAAGACCTACGCGACGACTACTTAGGCGACATTGATGCAACGCGCACGGGTGCGCCAGATCGCAAGCAATTGAGTTGCGGCAATCTTGCGCACGGCATGGCTGCGTGCTCGACTGATGACAAATCCGTGATCAAACTCATGGATTCGGCGAACATCGCAATCGTGACCGCACATAACG
>CBFHQN010000089.1:0-8416 GCA_965657765.1 Luminiphilus sp.
CTTCAATCAACTTTGCGAAAATATTCTTCGCCGAGCATTAACCCTCCGGTACATGAGCGGGTACAATTGTGGCGAGATGTGTTGTGCTGAGGGGAGCATGCGCATGACCGTTGATACAGATCAGCCAGCTGCCAATGAGCCTATGCCCGCTCGGATGCGGTTGTCGATATTGAAAGATCGACACCGAGCCCTAGATCGTGAACTGATTGACCTACAACTCCAACCTCTCGCTGATCAGCTTCAGATCAGACGTCTCAAGCGTGAAAAGCTTCGTCTGCGCGATGCGATCGAGTTTCTCAAAGACGAAATAGTTCCGGACATCGACGCTTAAACTTAGTTCTTAGTTCTTAGTTCTTAGTTCTTAGTTCTTAGTTCTTAGTTCTTAGTTCTTAATTCTTAGTTAAGGGAAAGGTCGTATTGCTTGTTTTCAAGCGTGAGTAACGTCTGTTTGATGTCTATGCCACCAGAAAACCCGGTAAGCGAGCCATTACTGCCAATCACTCTGTGGCACGGTATAAAAATTGGGAGGGGATTTTTTCCGATTGCCGTTCCGACTGCGCGCGCGGCTGAGGGCTTATTCAGTGTATTTGCCACCGCTTTATAGGTCAGTGTTGTGCCCCATTCAATGCTTTGGAGTACTGACCAGACCTGTTGCTGAAATGATGTGCCTTTAGGCTGACAGGGGACGGCAAAAACCTGTAGCTTCCCCTCGAAATAGAGCTGCAGTTCTTCTGATGCCTGCTCAAGGATTTGTGATCGACCGTTAAAATTTGAACCACCACTCTGGTTCTGAGAGCTTGTATGTTGGTGAGCCCAGTTAAGCCCGCACAGGGCAAAGTCGGTAGCCAGGAGCTCAAGGCACCCAATAGGGCTATCAACGACTGTACTTTTCATGCCTTCTCCGAGCTTCGGTATCTGGGATGAATAATGATTAAAAAAAGACAGAGTCCGAAAAGCAGATATTGGCCAGTGGTCACGACGTTGAGCTCGCCGCTAATGGGATGGTTGAAGAGCGCGGGAGAGCAGGCCAAAGCAGTCAGTACCAGACTTAGTCTTTGATAACCCAACAGGCCTAAAGCCAGTAGCAAAAAAATGAGTCCATGCGCGGCATTGCTCAAACTGATTGCATCGAGTGCAACCAGCCAAAGCCTGCCGATGAGTGCTGAGCCCACCAAAAAGGCCAAGCAGGCGGAGGCGTTTCGTAGTGTTTGGTACATGGTGGCTCTTTTTATTCTAGACCACGTAAACGGTATACCATTGCGCGCGCATGTCTATGGTATTCGCAGATCTTGCGCTGCTATCTCGATGTTGTTGGCGTAGAGGTTCTGCGGCCTATTGTGGCAAGGTAGTTCGGTGAATGGTTCCTAGGCACCCCTTAGCCTCATGTTTTGGGTTTAATTTTGATTGGGAGGCCCTTCTTCTCTTTTGCGAATGTTATGACTACGTCGACAGAAACGTTATATGCCGAACCCTTAGCGCGAGCGCTTCGGGAGCAACTGACTCAGAGTGAAAGCAGCTTGTTAGCAGCTGTTGAAGTGGTTGATACCGTTGACTCCACCAACGCCCGGCTGTTGTCACAGGCGGCGAGCTCTGACGCCCATTTTTTAATTGCGCGTCAGCAAACAGCAGGAGTAGGGCGCCGAGGCGGTATCTGGCAGAGTCCAGCCTCGGGTAATCTTTACCTCTCCTATTGTTTTCATACCTCGCAACCACTGTCGGTAGTGTCGCTTTTCCCACTTGCTTTCGGGGTTGAAATAGCGGAGGAGCTTGAATCAAAGCTCGGTATTTCCATCCAGCTTAAGTGGCCGAACGACCTTTATCTTGATGGGAAAAAGTGTGGTGGGATGTTGCTGGAAACTAAGACATTGCGAGACGGCATCACGGCGGTCGTTGTCGGTGTGGGTGTTAATGTAGCCAGCCACCCCAATGAGGAATTGTTAGGCCGACCAGTAACCGCATTACAAAATGGTCGTCAGGAGCCAGTTTTTCTCAAAGATGTTGCACTCGGCGTTATGCGGGCGATTATTGCGGTTTCTGGTCTTCATTCTGCCGATCTAACTAACTATTTACGGCGGCAATGGCCCGAGAGAGATTTTCTCTTAAACAAAGAGGTGTGTGTTTCGCAATCTGCGGGTATCGATGTACGTGGCGTTGCCAAAGGGATTGCTGAAGACGGTGGATTGCAAGTTGACTGTGGTGGCAGGATGGAGACTTTCTACGCGGGCGAGGTCAGCCTCGGACATGTCGGTCGTTGAGTGGTCGATGAACGAGGCCTAAAAGAGGGAACAGAGCATGACATGCGGCGAGTGTCGTTGAAATGACAATTCTTATCGATATCGGCAATACCGCAATCAAGTGGCAGTTGCGCGAATCTGAGCAGACCGCTGACACCGGTAGAGGCAACGTTAGCCAATTATTGCTTTGGCTCGAATCCTTGGGAAACTTGCCGAGCCAGCAGGTTGTGGTTTCTTGTGTCCGCGATGATGAGTTTGCGGGTGATCTCCAGGATGCCCTGGTTCAGCTGGGTTGTTCCAGTGTTGTTTTTGCAAAGAGTTCAGCGGCACATGCCGGTGTCACGAACGCTTATTCAAATCCCTCCTCGCTCGGCGTCGATAGATGGTTGGCGGTTCTCGCACTAAAATCTCGGGGCCACGAGAGCGGCATTGTTGTTGACGTCGGTACAGCCTGCACCATCGATGTCTTGGAGAAAAATCGTCACGTTGGCGGTTTTATTTTACCTGGCCCCAAGTTGGCCTGTGAGGCGCTTGTCGCTAATACTGATAAGATACGCTACTCGACGGAGCCTCCCGTTGTCTTGGAGCCGGGCAGCGACACCGGTGCCTGCGTGGTCTCTGGCGCATGGCTAGCCATCGTTGGGGCTGTGCACGAGATAGCAACGCGTCATACGCACTGTCCGGTCTTCTTGGCAGGTGGTGCTGCCCTCACATTGATTGATCTCGGTGTGGAAGGAGAACTTGTTACTGACCTTGTGTTTGATGGTTTGTATTTTTGGTTAAATGGGGCTTGACCTGAGACCTCCTCTTGACGATCATGTCCGCCCTTCGAGATGGCTGCGCCATCTCAACGTCTAGCTGGCGTAGCTCAGTAGGTAGAGCATCTGATTTGTAATCAGGCGGTCGGGGGTTCGATTCCTCTCGCCAGCTCCATTTTCTTTTTAAAATATCTATATAAATCAATTGCTTATAGATATTTTATGATCTTCACTCCCCAAGAAACTCCCCAGCCTGTAGTCTCTCGTGGACGGTTTTTTTAGTAAAGTCTCCAACACCCCCGGGGGGCTATCGCATTGATCCGTTGGCAGTGGTTACGCGCCAGATACATCAGAAGCTGAGTTAAGAAGCCTCCGTCTCTATTGTCACGGTATTTGCGACTAGTATTGAGGGATATGAAATCCTATCCTACTGTTGGTAGCAGATTAGGAGAGTCTCATGCGGTTTTATTTTTTGACGACTGCGCTACTTATCTGTAGCCACGCTGATGCAGGAATCTACGGCTCAGAGAATTGGGGAGAGATGTACTGGGGCGACAACCCTGCGACAGCCCCCACTCAAGCCCCAACGATAGCCGCTGCTGTTGCTACTGAAGACCAGATCACGATTACCTTAGATGACTTTCCTGTCGGCACAGGCGCTGATGGCTGGTCTGCTGTTACGTCTTTCATTGTTACCTGCGGGGCTACTACAGTCGAAACTTCCGAATCGGCTGTAACGATCACTGGACTGGAGGGCGATACTGATTACTCGTGTTCCGTAACCGCAAGTAATTCCGAAGGAGACAGCCCGGCGTTAGTGCAGGTGGTGACTACCGATCCCCTATTGAAAGGTTTAAACATCATGCTGATTTGTTCGGCAATCGAATGTGGAGTGCAAGGCTGATGAGAAAGCTAGTAGCCATGGCGTTGTCGTTTTGGGTTTTCACTGCAGCCGCCCAAGAACTCCACACCTTCTCCAACGGTGAAGTGGCTGATGCTGAGAAGATTAATGAGAACTTCGAGGTGCTCTCGGGTCGATTAGCGACTTTGTACGATCCTGTCGAAGATAGATACAACCAGTGGCAACGAGCAGATATTGACGTTGATTGTTCTGATGATTCTTTCGCATTCCAAAGAGCCTATGAGGAATCGCTGAATAAAGATCGACTTCACTTTCGTTTGAATGGACAGTGCCTCTTTAATGACTCGTTAGTTGTGGCTGCTCGCTTTATATCAATATCTGGAGCTGTAGATGAGGCGGCTAATGGAACTTGCGTTGCTCCGAAACCTCAACTAATTACTCGGTACGAAGTAGAAGATGCGCCTACTGAAATCATCGTCAACAATATGGGGGCGTTATACCTGAATTGTCTCTCTCTGGGCGCTAATGAGAGAGGCGATGGCGTCGGTATTGTGTGGGGTTACGCGAATAGTCTGATCAGAATGGATCGCGAGGTGCAAGCGGCTGAAAGTGGCACTCTCGATGTTGTTCTTCGCAACGGTAGTCTTTTCAGGTATCTCGGATACCAAGCAGGTCAGGGCTTCAACGGAAGGATTTTCTCCAATATGGGCCGTGTAGAACTCTTAGGCGAGAATCACCAAATAGACTACCTGAGTCTTGAGGCGAGTTCGATTTTCAATTGCTACGCTTGTGGTGGTGCGATCTATGGTGGTGAGTTGCTCGGTAATTCCTCTCTTCACACCACGTCGACGCTCGGAAATTTTTCGGTCTCTAATTTGGGTCTTGAACATGGGTCTAGCATGCTTACCCAGAATTCAGGGGAGTTTGCTGTAGACGTGACCAACGCAACATACCTAGAACCGACCGACCGAGGCAGGCAGATCTATGCTGCACAAAATATGGAAGTCGAAATCATCGGTTTCCAAGAGCCCGAGCCCGTGGTCGAGGCCTGCAGCGCAGACAGTCAAATTCAGTTCGTTAAAGAGGTCTCTGAGAGTTACTACTACTGGTATGACGAGCTAGCACAAGTTGATTCTGAGGATTATTCAGATCCCTCTGAATACCTCTCGGCCATCATGCAGCCCATTTGGACCGATGGGACCGGTCGTGATCCTGGGTTTTCGTATCTGACGACCATTGAAGAAGATACACAGCGTTTTACGTCTGGGACCTTCTATGGCTATGGCGTCCGCTATCGGATTATTAACAACAACTTCTACTTCTCAGACTCTTACGAGGAAGGACCTGCGCATACCGCCGGTATTCGACGTGGCCAGCGTCTGCTCGCAGTGAAGCGCGACGGAGAAGCTGATTTTGAGACCTGGGATGCGCTAGTCGCGCGCAATGCTGAACTGCCGACCGCGGTGTTTGGCACAAGAGGAGAGCTCCAGACCACCGTTTTTCGCGTTGAATATGAGGGAGAGGAAAGCGAAATTTCGGTAACGACCGCAGAGACCACTACGCCACCGTTGGCAGGTGAGGCTCTGGTGATCGAGCGGGATAACCGTTCGCCAGTGGGCTACATCAATTTCCGTACATTCATTGACGCAGCCGATGGTCCTCTAAGGGCTGCGGCGACCATGTTCCGAGAGGCAGGTGTGACCGATCTCATTATCGATCTTCGCTACAACGGCGGCGGCTTGGTGAGAGTTGCGGAAACGTTCTTAAATTTGCTCGCGGGTGATACGGCTGACGGCCAGCTGAGCTACATCGTTAATCTTAACGACAAGCACCAAGATCAGAACAGCACGGCTAATTTTGCACCGCTTGCTGAGACATTTAGCCCGCTGCGAATTGCCTTCATTACCACTGGAGGATCGGCTTCTGCGAGCGAGCTATTGATCAATGGTCTCGACCCTCATATCGAGCTCGCTATCGTAGGTTCGGAGACATCGGGTAAGGCTGTTGGTCAGTTCGCTTTCGATCTAGACTCTGACGCCTGTGAAACACGCCTGCGGTTAATCGCGTTTGAGATCCAAAACGGCGAAGGGCAAGGAGGTTACTTTACAGGCCTTGTGAGCACCGGGCGATTCACCTTTTTTGCGGCTGCCGATGATGCCACTCGCCCTTTCGCTGATCCAGAGGAGGATTCGTTTGCATTGGCGCTTGGTTGGCTAGACGGTACTATCGCCAAAGGCGATCAGATGATAAAGCCTGCCGTGTCTTCAATTGAAAAGATTGGCGTTGCTCCCTTCGGCGCGTCTTGGCCTGTTGATGAGAACGCGCCTCTCAACCCAGATGGCAGCGTTAGATCATTTTGACACGCGCTCACCATAGGCATTTCGTTGTGCCGTCATATACTCAAGTTTCAACTCGGACAGGCTTATCAACCCGCTATGGAATCCAGCGGCCATAAAGCCATTGAGCCACTGACGATCCACCTTGGTAACTGATGCGGACTCAAGTTGGAGATGTTTCTTCAGCTTATGTCTAGGGCTTACTGAATAAGCTTTCTTGCTCTTGTTGAAGTTACTTGAGGCCATCTCTTAGTTCGTTAGTGCATGTACTTTGAGATTCTGAAGGATCGTTTGACCAATGTTCGATTTGTACATGAAACGAGCCTGACCACTGTCGTTTCTGATCGGCAGGATGAAGTGGCGATTCTCAGAATATTCTTTTCGCTTATTCAGCATTGCGTGAACAATACCGGTTTATTGTCGTTCTTGTCACACAATCGTGTAGATCTTGTTTGGTTGGTTTGAACTTTCAATATCAATGTGGGATACATTTCCGTACTTAAATAAACTGCGAGGTTTTCGATTCTTTCCTCTCGCAGAGCCTTATGATGTGAAAATAAAAGATGATAACGAATTTTTTAAGAACGGTTGTTTTCCTCGGAGTGATGCTGCCAGCTTTTGCGCTGGGGCAGGTACCACACACTTTTTCCAATGGTAGCGTTGCGGACGCCGACAAAATAAACGAAAACTTTACTGATGTTTCCGACAAGCTAACGGAAATCGAAAATCAAGTTGATTTGTTGATCGATACCTCCAGTCGGCTGGTGAGGGTGCCAGGAGCAACTGCGAAATCATCTGCCAAACGCGGTGCGGTCACAATTGTCAGCAAAGATGGCATGCAAACCATGTCCATAAGCGATTCGGAGGAGTCGGGCGGCCTGGCGCGACTTGATGGAGGCAGGCTTGATCTAGAGGCTGATTGTAGCGAAGACCCCTATGCGCTTACTGACGCTTACCAAAATCACACGCAGTATCCGCGTTTGGTAATCGGTATCACTGGTGACTGTTACGGTGATATTTTTTGGAATCAAGACTACAGCAAATATGTGCAAGAGTTCTCTCAAGACATAACGATCTTCGGTCTAAATCAAGTTACCGCTCGCATCATCCCGCGACCGAAGCTACAAGCTTGTACGGGAGATTTTACTGATCCAACTGGAGGGAGAGCTGGCCTCGTTTCCTCTTTTAACGGAAGTTTGTATTTAAGTTTTGTGGATTTAACGATGGGCGAGTGTGACGGCGTTGGCGTTCTCTACTCGCGAGGCGCTGGTGGAACACTCAACAACGTTTCGATCGAAGGGCATCCCGATGCTCCATACCAAGTTTTATTATCAGTGCGCCACAACGCGACAATCTACTCTGGAAACGTTCAGTTGACAGGTACTGCAGAGGAGACGACGGGAGCGAGAGTGTTTAACGGTGGGGCCATTTACTCGTATGGTGGGATGGATATCTCCGTTACTGCTAATGCGCTTCAGATGTTCGGTGATGGTGGCTTTTTTAGCTACGGAGCCGATATCTCATTAGAGGGAGTCCCTGCGGTGGTTATGGCCGATTCTAGGTTTGCGAATCTTCAGTATGTAGGGAACACCAATACTTCGGTTAAAGGTGGAGTGCTTATTTTCCAAAACAGTAACTTCAGAACCACCAACTTGGGCTTACCTGCGGAGGCCGCGGAAGATCTAAAGGTCTCAAACAGCTATTTCCAAGTGGAAAGTCTAATCACCTCAGCCACGGACCAAGTATTTTATTGCGAGGGTTTGAGTACTTTGAATTTGACAGCGGATATGAACGCATTCGCTGAAGGCTCAGGGTGCCTAAATAACTTCCAGTGGAGTGACTTGATTCAAAAGTACTGTGAAGCAAATAGTGCTTGTTAAGAGGCGCTAGAGGGCATCGATAGACCTAGGTTTAACAATAAGATGTAAGGCGCCTCTTTTGGCTAGTGCTTTGCTCTCTTGCTGGACGAATGCATCTTTCGATTCTTGCTAAAATGGCCGCTGCCTTGATTTGAAGTACCTTGCGTTGCTGATGAATTTAAGGTTGTCCGGCCGCCTCATCGATTTCAACCTGAAACAAAGCCGTAAGATGGTAATTTGAGGGTAAAATTTAGTGTTGACACCCTTCCTTGACATCTAGAGAATGTGCGCCCTTCTGGAGGGGTTCCCGAGTGGCCAAAGGGATCAGACTGTAAATCTGACGCGCGAGCTTCGGTGGTTCGAATCC
>CBFHQN010000090.1:0-8397 GCA_965657765.1 Luminiphilus sp.
GTAATTCTTCCTTGGGACAATATTGGTGTGAACCCCGCTGAGCATTTCATGCCCCAGTCTTTCCAGGCGGCGGGTTACCAAACAGCCATGGTGGGTAAATGGCACTTGGGTCACGCTCAGATGACCTATCACCCCAATCAGCGCGGCTTTGAACACTTTTATGGCCACCTACACACGGAGGTAGGCTTTTACCCGCCGTTTGCCAATGTGGGTGGTAAGGACTTCCAAGAAAACGGTGTCTCCATTGATGACGAGGGCTACGAGACCTATCTGCTCGCCGATGAGGTGAGCCGGTATATACGTGATCGCGATGACGAAAAGCCTTTCTTTATTTACATGCCCTTCATCGCGCCGCACACGCCCTTGGATGCGCCTCAGGAGTTGCAAGATAAGTACAAAGACATTGAGACAGATCTGGCACCGGCGCGATCCAATCAGACGGACTCAACCCGTCGTATGGCGAAGTTAATGATGCAGGAGAGTGCACGGCCCATGTATGCGGCGGTAGTAGATGCCATGGATCAGGCGATCGGCCGGGTGCTCGATACCCTCGATGAAGAGGGTCTAGCCGATAATACGATTGTGCTCTTTTTCAGTGACAACGGTGGTGCAGCTTATTCGTATGGCGGTGCCGACAATGCACCGCTTCGCGGCGGCAAGGGAGAAACCTTCGAGGGCGGTATCCGTGTCGTATCGCTCATGCGCTGGCCAGGCGTCCTTGAGCCGGCGCAAAGTTTTGATCAGATCATGACGGTGATGGATGTTTTCCCAACACTGGCCGAGGCGACTGGCGTGACACCGCTCAATACTTTTCCCTTCGATGGCAGCAGCTTGTGGTCGTCGATCAAAGAGGGAGAAATCCATGAGCGCGATGAGCTGGTGATGTTTGCCTCTGAGATCCCCATCTACGGCAGCTTCAAGCTCACCGCGTTTGACGAGGAGTGGAAGTTGGTTCAGGAAATGGAGCAGGATCAACTCTCGACCACGGTAACCAACTATCTTTTCAAGATTGCGGAAGACCCTTACGAATACAACAACCTCGCGGGTGAATACCCAGAGGTCGTCGACGATATGAGTCGCGCGATCATGGATTGGCGTGCCCTGTACCCGGTCAGTGGTACGCGCTCGGTTCTGATACCGCCGCCGGGCTGGCGACCCCCAAAGGATTGGGCGAGCTACCCCAGACCTCTCGATGAATTACAGACCCAGGAAACGCTGGGAATGGCACCAACTGAGACAATTCAACGCATTTTGGACATGCAACACGGGCAGCGAGGGCGCTTGGTTTACGCCTGCTCCAAACGCTGGTGGAGTTTTGGTATCTGTATCAAAGATGACGAGTCATAAGCCGTGTTGCGCTCGTATCGTTGTCGGATTTTGAGTAAGCGGTAGTTTGATTAGGCGGTAAAAAGGAGAACAAGAATGGCAGCAATCATCATCGCGCATTTCAAGGCGCAGGAAGGCAAGCTTGCGGAAATGGCTGAGGTATTTAAGGCATCGCTGGGCGCAACGCGCGGCTTTGACGGCTGTATAGGCCTCGATGTCTATGTGGAAGAAGCGGCCAATATGTACACGCTGATCGAGGAGTGGGAGAGCGTTGCTCATTACGATGCCTATCTTCAATGGCGTATCGATACCGGCATCAAAGAAGCGACAGCGAGTATCATCGAAGGTGGTTGGGACAACGGCGTTACCATTCAGCGACTGGGTGCCAAACTCGATATATAGTAGCGTCGCTCGCCACTCGCTCATTTGACCGCGGTACGTGCGCGCGCCAGATGATAGAGAGACTGTGAGATGAGCGAGTCAGCGCTTCATATCGTACTTTGCCAACCCGAAATCCCGCCTAACACGGGGAATATCATTCGCCTGTGCGCCAATACTGGAGCGTCGCTTCATGTCATTGAGCCTTTGGGGTTCCAGATGGATGACAAACGGCTGCGGCGTGCTGGGCTCGATTACCACGAGTTTGCCAATGTGCAAATCTGGAAGTCGCTGCCAAGTTATATTGAGGCTCACGGGGATCGGCGGCTAATCGCTGTCGAGACCTGTGGCGAGGTGGCTCACTCCGATTTTTCTTACCAATCCGGTGATTCATTGGTCTTTGGCTCCGAAACCAAAGGCTTATCATCCGAGTTGCTTGCGCTCTTTGACCCTGGTCATATCGTTCGCTTACCCATGCTGCCGGGCAGCCGAAGTCTTAACTTATCGAACGCCGTTGCGGTTGCTGTTTTTGAGGCTTGGCGACAATTGGGCTACGCCGGCAGGTAATCTGGGGCAGTGGTAGCTACCCCTGCTTTTCGAGTTTGATATCACTTTCTACGGATACCCATGAGGGTGCCGAGCAACACCATATTTGGAGTTTGGGAGGTAGCGCATCTTTCTGATGGCAGCCGCCCAGTCTCACGGATAGCATGCCCAGACCATCAACGTTGCTGGTATGAACCCCCGAGCCACAGTCGCCACAGAAACTGTAGTAGCGCTCATTACCGCTGTCCGCGAGCTTTCCATACGCTTTGAGTTGCCCGCTGGTGAGTTCAAAGTCATCGCGCTTGATTCGGGCGGCGTACTGAAACGCCGATGATCCGAAGGACTGGCAGTCGGTGCAGTAGCAGATGGCGACCATGTCCGGGTTTGCAACCGCTTTCCAGGTGATATTGCCGCAATGGCAGGCTCCAGTTATGTCCATATGGTGCAGGTCCTCTGTGGCGATTGCTTACGTTTTTATTTTGGCACAGCGTATGCCATATTAGTGATAGATGATGCGCTAGCGGTGCGCACAAGGACAACGTATAACAATAATTGCTGTGGTGAAACGAGTCCTTCATGGACGCTTAACGAAAGCGGTACCGATTCATGTGCAGTATCGGTGGGAGATCGACATATCCCGGAGAGCAGAGCTATGGAAGTAACTCAGATTTGCGAAGGTTTCGGTGCCGACATTAGCGACGTCGACCTCGCTTCATTGACAGACACCAATTTCGAAGTCATCTACGGTGCGTGGCTCAAATACGGCGTCCTTCGGTTCAAGGGGCAGTCGCTGGATAAAGACTCACTCCAGACGTTTAGTCAGCGCTTTGGGCCTCTTGAGCAGCTCCCGACGGGACGCATGACTGAGGAGCAAAAGGCGCAGCTCGATAATCTTTACGTCACACCGATCTCCAACATCAAAGTCGACGGAAAGCCTATTGGCGGTTTGGGTGACGCTGAGGCCGCATGGCATTCCGACATGACCTACATCGAAACGCCGCCGCCTGCGAGCGTGTTATTGGGCGTTGAGATTCCAGAGAATGGCGGTGATACCTTTTTTGTCGATCAGCGAGCCGCATTAAAAGCACTGCCTGAGAACCTTCGGGTACGCATTCAGGGCCTATCCATCAAGCACAACGCGGCGCACGACAGCGTGGGTAAACTGAGGCATGGTTTCGAGCCTTTCGATGACCCACGAATGGCACCGGGAGCTGTCCACCCCATCGTGAGAAAGCACAACGAGACCGGTGATGATTGTCTCTATTTGGGACGCCGCGATTGGGCCTATATCCCCGGATTGTCACTCGAGGAGAGCGAGGCGCTCCTTGATGAGTTGTGGACCTATGCCATTCCGAGCGACTTTGTGGTCGAGCAGAATTGGACACCGGGTGATGTCATCATTTGGGACAACCGTCGCTGCCTGCACCGCAGGACTGCTATTGATCCCTCGCAGCGACGTCTCCTTTTGCGTTGCCAAGTCCTTGATCGCGCGGCTTAGTGCAGATGCTCTGATGGGTGGGGAAGATGGCTAGATCTATTCGACTCGCAATGCCTTTGTTTATTTTGATTGCCCTTATTGTCGGTGGACGCGCTGCGGCGAATCATTACGGCTGGGAGTTGAACAGCGAATCTCTCAAGGATTTTCAGCGCTGGATTAGTTCACTCGGATGGATGGGACCTACCGCCTTTTTACTGTTAGTCATTTCTCGACTATTTATTGGTCTGTCATCACATGTTGTTCTGATTCTCGGCGGGCTTGCCTTTGGCGCCGTCGGCGGCACCTTCTTGGGCGGCTTAGGTCTGACCTTATCGGGGTGTGTTCATTACTTTCTCGCCCGCTATCTCGGTAGCGACTGGGTCTCAGAGCAGCTGGGCGGGCGACGGGAATACTGGGAGCGTTTGATCGATAAGGGTGGCGTGCCCGCACTTTTTATCATCAATGTGCATCCCCTCGGACCGCAGAGCTTGATGACACTGGCCGCCGGTGCTGTTCGATTCAATTTCGGTAAGTTTCTCGCAACCATGGTCGTGGGAACGCCGATACGAGCGAGTCTTTATGCGGTGATGGGCGGAACGATTCTGACGTTGAGTGTCTGGCAGATTTTACTGCTGACACTCGCCATCATCTTGTTCACGGTGGTGCCGTTGTTCTTACCGAGGACACGCCGATGGCTGTTGCGAGATTCGTGATGCTTGCGTGTTTTAACGCGCGTTTATCTATCAGACGCAGTTTGACGCGCTTTGAGGCGCTCAAAATGACCCTTCTCTCCACTAGTTTGCTGACGGCGAATTTACTGATGGCGCATTTATTAAGAGAGAGAGGTTGGAATCCGACACCGCAGACGGGTGTTGCAAGTGGCCCGAACGAAAACGGGAAGAGAAGTCAGGAGAGAGTGAAGGTTTAGATATGGTAAGGCTCGCTGATATTCCTGAGTACGAACGCAATCACCTGATGAGTAAGCTGCTACCACCAATGGGAGCACTCCCTTGGGTGGTTAACACCAAGCCACTCCCTCAAAAACGCATTGCGATCGTGACAACGGCGGGTCTTAATTTCAGAGAAGATCGCAAATTCGATTTTGTCGATGCGGGCTACCGCGCTTTACCGCGTGAGCTGGCAACCAAAGATATTTTGATGACTCACACGTCGGTAAATTACGACCGCAGCGGCTTTCAAGAAGATATCAACGTTGTATTTCCCATCGACCGCCTTAAAGAGTTAGAAGCCAGCGGCGCCATAGGTTCGGTTGCTTCCATTAATTACAGTTTCATGGGCGGTGGTATGTTGCCCGATGTCTACGAAGACAGCGCGCGGGATTTGGCGAAGCTTCTTAAAGCTGATGGTGTCGACGCGGCATTGGTTTTACCGGTATGCCCTAACTGTTCGAGAACTGTTTGTGGGCTCTCTTATTACCTCGAGTCAGAGGGCATCCAAACAACGGGCATTGCGCTATTTCGCGAAATCGCGGAGTCGATGAAACCGCCGCGGATTTTATGGGTGAGTTTTCCTTTGGGTCGACCGCTTGGAAAGCCGGGTGATGCTGACTTTCAGTCTGCGGTTATTGAGACGGCACTGTCGCTTCTTGATGAGCCCGAGGGACCAGTACTGGCTGACTATTCCGTGGACCTTCCTGATGCCGATCTACCGCCGCCTGCCTGTCCTGTGAGTTTTAAGCGTAGAAGTGATGATAAGTCTTGGCACGGACGGCTTAAGCGAGAGGTGGCGGCGCTTGGACCTTGGTACGAACTCAGTCTCAAACGACGGGGTAGAACGACGGTGGGTGTTAGTGAGTCTTCACTTGAGGAAATCGTTGTAGGACTAACAGCTTGGCCTGATGACGCATCGATAGACTTCCCCGATCCTACTTGGCTTAAGCTCGCGCTCGAGGATTTAAAAGCCTTTTATTCAGAGGCTATTACCGCTCAACCGGGCGATTACGAGGCCGGGTATTCAGACTCTGTGATCTTCGAAGACACGGTGCTCGGTGAATTGATTGTTCATTACGTCGCGCATTTCGAAGCGCAAGATCCCAAGCATCCGTTTGTCCGCGTTATTGCATCGCGCGAGCAACTCAAGCGCTCAACGGGGAATTGGGCAATCGATCGCGAAGGTGATTATGTGAAAGCAGCGAATCCGATTGCTGATAGCGATTAGTTTGGTCCATGCAATGCCCTTCGGATAACAAAACAGAGGCTCCCAAATAATCCCGGGTGATAGCGCGCTGGATCTTCACAAGTCGGGTGCCGTACCGCTTGCCCGCCGATTTGCCGCGATGTACCGTCCCTTCATGAATAACAAAAAATTTATCGGTCGCTTTGCGTTGTGGTCTATTGGCATCGCCTGCCTTCACTTCGCACTTGAGACCCTGTTTACACTGCAGTTTGGTCAAGCGTTTGTCGGCCTCTTACCTGACTACATTGCGGTTGCTTTGCTCATCTGGGGTGGCCTGCAAGTTCGGAAGAATAACGCGGCCCTTGGACTGTTATGTGGCGCGTGGGGCTTCACATTTTGCCTTCACTACCGGTCTTGGGCGTGGCGCTATGAGGAGGTCATGACCGGTAGCGCGACGTCGGTGGTTGAGAACACGATGTACGTGCTCATGTACACCGCGCCGATCTCGATTATCTCCTTTATCATCACGCTGATGCTTTGCATGCCAACTGCGCAAACGTCGGATCGGGCGCAATAGAGCGAGGTATTGGAGTGAAATTAATCATGTCAATAACAGCGCGGGGGAGAGCGTGACGTCGATAGCTGCCATCGGTGAGTGCATGTTGGAACTGTCGCGACGCCCACATATTGGTGCTTCTGGTCAAAGCAACACTGCGCTGTCATACGGCGGCGATACGCTGAATACCGTCGTGTATTTATCTCGCCTTGGTGTGTCGGTGAGTTATGTCACCGCCTTGGGTGATGATCCACTGAGTAGTGAGATGGTCGAGAGCTGGAAGCAGGAAAACATCGATTGTTCGCTAGTCGATCGCCATGTCGGTGCTGTCCCCGGACTTTATTTTATCGACACAGATGCAGCTGGTGAACGCTCCTTTCTCTACTGGCGCGATCAAGCGCCGGCAAAGCGCCTCTTTGACGACCAGGAAAATGCAGAGCGTATTTTAAGCGCACTGGCGGCTTTCGATTACGTTTACCTGTCAGGGATAACGCTTGCCATCCTTACTGAGGTGTCTCGCGACCGACTTCTAGGCTGGCTGCCCGAATACCGTAAAGCGGGTGGCAAGGTGATTTTCGATAATAACTATCGGCCTCGCCTCTGGTCCTCGACTGATGCCGCGCGAGCCTGTTACAGCGAGTTATACGCAATGACAGACATTGCCCTTCCAACGTTTGACGACGAATGTCTCGTATTTGGAGTGTCTTCTGAGGATGCGTGTCTCGAACGGTTATTAGACACAGGTGTCTCTGAAATTGTTCTTAAGCTCGGTGCACAGGGATGTCGCGTGCGTACGAATTCGGAGGACCAACGTATCAGTGCCTATAGCGTAACGGCCAAGGACACAACCGCCGCCGGTGATAGTTTTAATGCGGGATTTTTGGCCCAGCGTTTGGCGGGGGAGATGCTGGCTGCTTCAGCAGATTTCGGCTGTCGAATCGCCTCAATCGTGGTGCAGCACCCGGGGGCGATCATCGATAAAGAGCTGTTGTCAGATCTCGAATGAGATAACCTCTACGAACTCATAAAAAAATCAGGCGACAGCGCCACCAACACTCGGAGATTTCCCATGTCTAATGAAGAATGGATGACTAGTGCGTGCATCCTGTGTGAGTTGAACTGCGGTATTAAAGTTCAGACTGGCGGCGAGAACGATCGTGAGATCGTGCGCATTCGAGGCGACGAAGATCATCCTGCTTCACAGGGCTATCTTTGCCAAAAAGCATCGGGCCTGAACCGCTATCAAAACGGAAAAGACCGGATTACCTCTCCCTTGCGACGCAAACCAGACGGCTCCTTCGAAGCAATCGATTGGGATACAGCCACTCGCGAGATCATGGAGCGCTTTGCGGCGGTTCGCGACACCCACGGCGGCGATAAAATCTTTTACTACGGTGGCGGTGGCCAGGGAAATCACTTGCCTGGCGCCTACTCGAGTGCAACGCGTTCTGTGCTGGGAAGCGTCTACCGCTCCAGTGCTCTGGCGCAGGAAAAGACGGGTGAGTTCTGGGTCAACGGACAAATGTTTGGGTCCATGGTCAAAGGTGATTTTCACCACTGCGACGTCGCGTTCTTCCTAGGTAAGAACCCCTGGCAAACGCACGGTATACCCAGAGCGCGTGTATTTCTGCGCGATTTTGCGAAGGATCCGAGCAAAACCATGATTGTGGTCGATCCGGTGGTCACTGAGACGGCGAAAATGGCCGATATTCACTTGCGAGTGAAGCCCGGTACCGATGCATGGATGCTGGCAGCGATGGTGGCCATGCTGGTTCAGGACGAGCGCTATGCAGCAGCTTGGGTCGATGAGCACACCCAAGGTATTGCGGATATTAAAAAGGCGTTTGGCTCGATTTCGGTCGCCGATTACTGCGCACATGCAGGCCTCACTGTCGAAGAGGTCAGTAAGGCTGTAGACGCCATTGCGAACGCCAAAGGCATGGCCATGTTCGAGGACTTGGGGGTTCAAATGAACCAC
>CBFHQN010000091.1:0-8363 GCA_965657765.1 Luminiphilus sp.
TGTACGCCGTGTCCGAACGCTACATGTTTCTCAACGTTGTCGCGGGTCATGTCAAAAGTGTCTGGGTTGGGAAACATCGATGGGTCCCTGTTTGCTGCGCCGTACCACATGATTACCTTCTCGTCCTCAGCAATCTTTTGGCCTGCGATCTCAGTATCTTGTGTTGCTGTTCGGCGCATGTGCATTACGGGGGAAGTCATGCGAAGCGCCTCGTGAGACATGCGCTCAATCATTGATTTGTCATTAATCACCATCTGCCGCTGATCTTGGAACTCCGTTAGCAGCCGGATGGTGCCTGACAGCGAATTTCGTGTCGTGTCATTACCCGCAAAAATAATAAGGAGCCATGATCCATCGAGGTAATTCTGTGACAGTGGTTTGTTATCCAGTGTCGCGTTAGCAATGACTGTTAGTAGATCTTGCCGCGGGTTTTTTATGCGGTCTGCCATGACACGTTCGCCGTAGTTAAACATGTCTTCCAGCATCTGGTTAAAGCGGAATAGGAACATGGGTTCGGCCATGAACATTCGGAGCGGGTGTGTCAAAAACTGTGGCGCAAGCTCCAAGTAGTGCATCCACTTGATGATGTTGGGTCGATCCTCCTCATCAACGCCCAACATCTCACAAAGCGTGAACATTGGGAGTTCGGTGGAGAAGAGCTTCGCAAAGTCGACCTCTGGGCCTTGACGCTCAAGATTGTCGAGTAGATCGTCAATTTTAGCGCCCACGCGCTCTTTTAAGGTCTCGACGTATTTGGGGAAGAAAAACTCTGATTGCTGGATGCGGAGGTCACGGTGGATGTCAGCGTCCAGATTGATAAGCGAGTTATGCGCGGCATACATCAGCCGATCGGCCTTTCCACTCGGCGGTAGAACAGCCATGTGCATACTGCCGCGCTGCGATGAAAAGATGTCCGGATTGAGCTCTACGTGCTTCACATCGTCATAACGCGATACGGACCAAAATCCTGAGGTTGGTTTGCGCCCGCGTGTCCACATAACAGGAGACTCTTCACGCATGCGTTTGTAGTAGTCGAACGGTTGCCCGCGTGTCCAAGCATTCGTTGACCCCAGATCAAAGCCTTTGAGCCGCGAATAGATTTCTTGGTAAACCGGATCCACTGCACCGCTGTCGACTAAAATGTCTTCGCTGATAGATGGGTAGTGATCTGGGTTCTGCGGTTGATTCATAAGTGTTTCCAGTTTTTGTCTTTAGCCTCAGCGCCACCGTAACCGCTACGTTGTAGCACGTTGATTCGGTTTGCTCAGGACGAGTTTACTCTAACTTGAAGTAGGTTGGAGCATGGCTGCTTTGCCTGTCAACTCGTCGGCTGACAGAGGCCGCCTAGGCGCTCTGGCATTCATTTGGTTTTTAGTGCCACGCTAAGAGCCATCAGTGTCGCTACTTTTTACGCCGTTACTGCTGGGAGCATAAATGTTCAAAAATAAAACCGAACGCGCATTCATACTGGTGATGCTGATGGCTGGCTTTATTGCACTTTGGATAGAGGTTCTTAATGTTCTTCAGTAATCTCTGGGTTGTTTGATCACGCAAAATAATAATGAAACGGTGAGGGCTTATGGGGAAGCAAGCAGACGTTCATGTAAAGATCTTGAATGCGCAATCAACTGATGCACTGATGTCGGTCTACGACGATTGGGCTGATCGTTACGAGACAGAACTACTCGATGACTGGGGTTACTCAAGCCCGCAAATGGCGGTGACACTGCTACAGCGCTATATCGACCTCGATGGATCTAGCGTTCTTGATGCGGGCTGCGGTACAGGCCTCGTAGGAGAACGCTTAGCAACGTTGGGCGTTAAACACTTGTCTGGAATCGATTACTCGCAGGGGATGTTGGATAAGGCCCGCGACAAAGGTATCTATCAGTCGTTGGCTAAAATCGATCTAAACAAAGAGGTGCCGACTGCTTCATCTTCCTATGATGCAGTTACATGTATAGGTACCTTTACGGCTACCCATGTTGTGCCGGAGGCGCTTCGAGAGCTGGTTAGACTTACTCGCTCGAGCGGCGTCATCGTATTCACGGTTCGCGATGACTACTGGGAAGCAACGAAGTTCGTTGATCTTCTTATCTCACTCCATGCCGAGCAACTGGCCTGTATCGAAGAGATTCGCGTAGAGCCTTACATTCACTCCGAGGGGTCGGAGTGTCGCTTTGTTGTTTTGCGGGTGTGCTGAGCGCACTAAGGCGATCTAATCCTTGTGTAAGTCTAGGGAAGACGACATTGGCGGCTTTTCTCGTGTATGTATTGCGCAAAGAAGCTGAACTTAATCGCAAACAGTTAGTTTTAGAGGCGGTGAACTATGTCTAATACATTCCATCTAGCAGTGCCGGCAGGAGACCCGGCGTCTACCATTCCGTTCTATACCGAGGTGCTTGGCCGCGTTACGGGTAACAGCGAGGAAGGGAAGTGGATTGATATCAATTTTTGGGGCAATGAACTCACACTTCACCAGAGTGAAGAGCGGCTACCGGGTGTTCGCCATGACGTTGATATGGGAAATGTAAGTGTCCCCCATTTTGGTACACACATGCCTGAGAGCGAATTCCAGTCCCTGAAAAAGCGAATAGAAAGTAGTGATTTCGAGTATCTCGACGAGCCGTACCGTAGATTCAAGGACACCGAGTTCGAGCAAGAAACGTTTTTTAACGCCGATCCAAACGGGAATGTTCTCGAGATGAAAACAACGGTCAACCCCGGCGTTTTGTTTGGGTAATTTTGGGAGTCCCCGGTGTTGACTTTTAGTGGCGCGCCCACCAGGACTCGAACCTGGAACCTGCCGCTTAGAAGGCGGCTGCACTATCCGGTTGTGCTATGGGCGCGGAGGGCGCGAGTATGGCACAAACTGACCGGGTTATTCCACGATATCGCGACCTTGGCAGTCTTTTCCTGGGACCGGCTTTTCGGTCCAAATCTGGAGCAGTTGCATGACATTTGTTGTCGCCGCTATGACGAGAAGACAAATAGACTGGACGACTGAGAGATCCCCCAGTAGTGCGATTTCGATCAGGATGGTAGTGATCGCCACGCAGTAGGCTGTAACTAGCAAACGGGCGATATTCGGAGCGCGCGAATCAGCGGCGCCCTCGTGCATTGAATGACTCAAACGAAAGCCGAGCCATAAACCAATCACGCAGGCAATGAACCAGAGTGGAGTGGATGTATCTGCCATGATTAATACTCGCTCTTATTTTCACGGGCCAGCTGGGATTTTGCGACTGTATAAAAACAGCATCGTCTAGTCGAGCTACCCAGTCGAACTCTTTCTCAGGTTTTACTCTCCTGATTCCAAGATCGCCCGTGTAGCGGTTCGCAAAAGCGTATCGGCGTCGGCATCCTCATCGAAGGTGTCGAGCATGCGATTGTGCTGCAATGTGGCAATGCCATGCGCAGTCGACCACATCAATGTCGCTGTCTTCAATGAGTCACCAGTCGATTCGGGCTTATGGCGTTTTAAATACAGGTCGATTGCCTCGTGCAAAACCTGAAAGCCGGTTCGCTTTGCCCGAGCCTCGGCACGGCGGCTCTCGGTATCTCCATGGTCTTCCCACATAAGACCGAAAAATGCCTTTTTATCAGTCGCGTAGCGCAAATAGGCTGACCCGAGGGCGTCTAAATGGGCCAAGGTGCCGTGCTCGATATCGGCCTGGGCGCGCGTTATGTAATCCATGATGCCGAGATGCGTGAGTTCCCTGACAGCAGTGAGAAGGGCGTCTTTGTCCGTGAAGTGACGATAGAGTGCCGGTGCACTCACCCCGACCCGCTTTGCAACCTGTGCAATCGTAATGTCGTAGCTGCCAATGCTCTCGATGAGTTCAGCAGCTGCAATGATGGCGCAGTTGCGCAGATCACCATGGTGGTAAGGAGTAATCGACTGATTCACGTCACCGCTCCTCTGGCGGCTTTGAGCTGCGCGCGTTCGATACGGTTATCTCGGGGGGCTCCCAAAAGCACATAAGCAGGCGGAACCAAGTAGAACGAGATAATCGTCGACAGTAAAACGCCACCCGCGATGGCCATAGCAAAAGGTGGCCAGAACTGGCTGCCCTCGAGAATGAGAGGTAGAAATCCGCCGAATGTTGTGAGCGTTGTAGAGATGATGTGTCGGCTCGAGTCGAGCACCTCGTCGCGCATCGCCTCAAGATTTCCATTAGAGGCTGCAGGCGATTGCTGGAAAGAGGTCAAAATGATGATGCACGCGTTGATCGCCACACCGATTGAGCCAACGACGCCCACCAGTGCCATGATGCCTAGGGGATAACGGAAAAGTGCTAAGGCCAAAAAACTGAGACCAAACGCACAGACTACGACACCAAAGGCGAGCGCGGTCAATCGCCAAGAGTTGAACGTCAGCATAATCGTCGCGAGCAGTAGCGACATCACCAGTCCAACAGGGCCAATCAAATCGTTGACTACCTCTGAGCGTTCACCACTGTCGCCGCCGAAACTGTATCGGTAGCCCTCGGGCAGGGGGATTGGATCTTCCTTCAGCGATCTTTGCAGCAGCTTTAGGGCCTCCTCGGGCAGCACGCCTCGCGTCAAGAATGCTTGAACTTGGTTAATGCGCTCGCCGTCTCGACGGCCAATTGGCGCATCATCGGGCACGACCCTGAGATCACCAATTGCCGACAGTGGGACAAATCGCGGATTGCCGGGTTGTCCGGGTAGTGGGATTTGAAGGCTCAGCAGGCTGTCGCTGTTTTGCCACGCCTCGCGCTCAAGCTTTGCACGTACTCGAAGCTGTTCTGTGTCCTCGATAACGGCACCACCGAATCGCCCGCGTAGGTATCCATCCACCAGGACTGCTATCTGGCTTCGCTCCAAGCCCAGACGTCGCAGTTTCTCATTGTCAAACTGGAATTCCACTTTCGGCGCTGCTGGGCTAATGGAAAGTTTGGTGTGGGTAATGTCTGGTAGCTCTTGTAACCGCTGCCTAAACTGCTCCCCTAATACTCTTAGAGTGTGGGTATTGGGCCCGTAGAGAATCACCTCTAACGGCGCATCGACCGGAGGGCCCTGGTCGATACCGAGCACCAGTATCTGTGCCTGCGGATATTTTCGGTCAAAGTCTTCCTGCAACCGCCTGATTAATGCATTGGTTCTATTTTCATCGCCCGTGAGCACCATGCCTTCGGCCCAGTCGGGTGCATTGCGCTTATTGGATCTCAGGTTGTAGTAGAAAGCAGGGGGGCTTTCACCCACGGACCAGTCCACTCGGCGGACTAACGGCTCGGCTCTGAGGTCTTCGTCCAGCTTGCGCACTAATTCAAGGGTGGACTCAATACCGGCGCTCTTGGGCATTTCAACCCGCACGTAAAGCTGATCACGATCGGTACCTGGGAAAAATTGCGCTGTGAGTGTGGAGACGCTGGCGAAACCCAGTAGTGGAATTGACGCTGCGAGAAGTACAGATGCCAATGGATACTTGAGTGACCAGTCGATCGACGAGGCGAAGACTTCGCGCGATTTAGCCAAGACTATACCCGACCGCCACCAGGTAGCGGTCTCGCTCATCGCGCCCGGTAACAATCGGCCGCCGAGTGCAGGGGTTACCGTGAGCGCGAGCAAAAGGCTCATGACCAACATAACGATCACGCAGGTCGCTAAGCTACCCAAAAAGTCTCCGGAGGGACCTGGTAAAATGGCCATCGGTGTGAAGGCCAGTACGGTAGTGGCTGTGGCACTGACAAGAGGCACCGTCATTCGCTTTACGGCCTTCTCCATGGCCTCTAGTGCTTCGTCTCCCTCTAGTAGATGTTTTCTTATTTCATCGGTAACTACGATCGATCCGTCCACCAAGAGGCCGAGGGCAACAACAAGGCCGGTCATAGATAATTGGTGTATCGGAACATCGAGGTAATTCAACGCAAGCATCGATACAAGGGTGCAAAGCGGGAGGCTGAGCGCCACAATGAGCGCGGCTCGCCATCCCAAGGTCACGAAGAGTACGACCACTACAATCGCAATGCCCGCCACGATATTTTGTGCCACTCCAGCCAGACGTGCTTCCGTGTAGCCGCTCTGATCGTAGGTAGTCTCGATTGTAAGTCCTTCGGCGGCGTTGGCTCGGTAGTCCTCAAGAAACTCGTCGAACGAGGCGCTGTACTTATCTACCTGGTAGCCTTCTTTCATCTCGATTGCGAGGAGGACCGAACGTCGCCCATTAGAGAGGGCGAGTCGAGATGGGGGACTCGCTTCCGACTTTGTCACGGAGGCAATATCGCTGATGCGAATGCCAGTGAGGCTGTCACGATCAGCTTTTACAAAGGTCTCTCTGACCGATTGTGCGCTACCGAAGTTCCCGGCGACCTCGATCGTCAGCGAGTTATTGGGGGCAGTCAGTTTGCCAGCAGGTGTTCGCGCGTCGGCGAGGGAGAGCGTTCTCGCGACGTCATCTATCGACAGGCCCAGCGTGCTCAGCGCAACACCATCGATTTCCACATTAATTTCTTCGTCGGGCAGACCGTAGTGCTTAACTCGCCGGGTTTGAGGGACTTTGCGTGCTGCGTCTGCAAAGCGGAGTGCCTCCCTGCGGAGAAGCGACGGGGAGATGTCCACACCTTCGTCGGCGCTGATCGCAATGATCTTGACGAAGGTTGTGAATAGATCATCATCAAAAACAGGCTTGGAGGCGCCCTCGGGCAAGTCGGCCGCCACGCGATCGATTTTTCCCCTCAGTTCAGACCAAACGCGCTTTATATCGGCGCGCGATAGATAATAATCGGCCTCGATGACGATGGTCGACACGCCATTGATTGAGCTCGCGTCGAGTTCCTTAATATCTGGGTGCTCTCGCAGCGCATCCTCGAGTGGTTTGGTAACCAGACTCTCGACTCGAGATGGACTCGCCCCCGGATAGAATGTTTGCAGCGACGCAACAAAGGGTGTTATCGATGGGTCTTCTTGTCTGCCAAGACTGTTATAGGACGTAACGCCGACAACAATGATCGAGATCACAAGCAGCGCTAGATAGCGCCCGTTTTCGTAAAGACTCGTAGCGATCATGGAGCAGCCTCAGTTGACGACGCGTATCGTCGGCATGATGTCTACCGGCGAACCCGGGCTTAGACGTTGCATACCGGATGCGACAACGTTGGCTTCGTTTGTCACAGTTCCTCGAACGAAGACGCGTTCCCCCTCGCTGTAAACGACTTCTACACTCTCGCGTGCGGTGATCAACCTACCGGTCGCATCTTCCTTGGTTACCAGAACGGTCCAAAGTCCCTTGTCGCCCTCGAGTAGCGCTGTAATGGGCAGCCAACCACCTGTTTCATTGACGCGCTCTTCAAACTCTAGAGCGACCGTTTGGCCAACACGTACGGGTTGATCTTTGGGAAGCGTCAGTACGGCAAGTACGGTGAGTGTTTGCGGATCGACGTCAGCGCCGATGCTTCTTAGTCTGGCTGAGATTGCTTCACCCTCAATAAAGAGCGTGTAGCTCTCACCAATGGCAACCATATTTGCGAATTTAGGCGATATCCCTACGTGCGCCTCTCGTTCTCCAACTGATACGAGTCGTACGATTGGCACGTTTGGGCCAACAATGCTCCCGGGTTCCGTGATTCGCTTTGAGACCACTGCGTCAAAAGGTGCTCGTAACTCACTCTTTTCAATGACAATTTCGGCATTTCGGACACTGGCCTGAGTTGTTTCTAGTCGCGCCTGTGTGGCTTCGACAGTGAGGCGCGCATCGTCCGCCTCCCGCTGGGAAACGAGTGATTGTGACAATAGGGTGTTAACTCGCTGCAAGTTCAGCTTTGCCAGTTCAAGCTGCGCAGCAACCTCTTTCTCCTGTGCGTTTGCGAGTGCCAGAGCAGCGCTTTGTTGACGTATGTCCAGTCGTCCAAGCAGTTGACTCGTAGTGACAAAATCGCCTTCTTTCGCATCCAGTGCGGAGAGCACACCTGCCACTTCAAATCCGACGTTGCTATCAGATGCAGCCTTTACAATCCCTAGAAAACGCGTTGACGCCGAGTAACTGGTTTCTAGCTCAAAGCGTTCGACTGTCACGGGCATAGGTTTTGCCTCGGTCGATATCGTTGGCTCAACGTTTGCTTCGATGGCATCGGAACCAAAAATGACGATCCCGGCTGCGCCAAGAGCGCTGAATAGAGTGGTGAAGAAAAATCGTGGGGACATAGCAAAGTGTCAGATGTTAATAGAATTAACTTAATGTTATCACCGTTAACATGTCTGTACGAGACCGAAGAGATTCTGTCTAGGTCGATGAACCAGCGCTTTTCTCGCTGATTCACTTGCTTAGGAAGGGCTATTTCGAGACACTCTGCGACCCTGCTTAGAAGCAGGCGTTATGGTGGCTCGAACGGTCCCCTCGC
>CBFHQN010000092.1:0-8065 GCA_965657765.1 Luminiphilus sp.
TGGCGACGGCGATGTCAGAGTTTGTGGCGTCAGAGCGCGCCACAGACACCCGATTAAGCTGCTGCGGCTGCTTGGCTCGCCGCTTCTTTGACTAGGCTAGCAACGCGAGGTGACAACTGAGCACCCTTTGCTACCCATGCATCAATGCGATCGGCATCAATACGCAGACGCTCTTCCTGACCACGCGCGATGGGGTTAAAGAATCCTACGCGCTCAATGAAACGACCGTCACGTGAGTTACGGCTATCGGTAACTGTCACGTGATAGAAAGGACGCTTCTTTGCGCCGCCGCGTGAAAGACGAATTGTGACCATTGCTTTGTCCTAAACGTTAGTTCTCGGGGTTTTTCCCAAGGCGAAATTTGAGGTCGCGAAGACTACAGGAAGTCGCCTTGCGTTTAAAGTCCCACCGACCAGAATAATTACCGGCGAGGGAAGCCCGGCGGCATACCACCGCCAGGAGGCATCCCGCCACCGCCACCCATCATGCCGCCCATACCACGCATCATCCGCTGCATACCGCCGCCTTTCATCTTTTTCATCATCTTCTGCATCTGCTTATGCTGTTTTAGAAGACGATTCAAATCGGGAACGGCTGTACCCGATCCCGCTGTAATCCGGCGCTTTCGCGATGGGTTAATGAGATCAGGGTTTTTGCGTTCCCTGGGTGTCATAGAATTAATCATGGCTTCCATGCGGTCGAATTGTTTTGTATCCAACTGCGATTGGGCCGCCTGGGCCATACCACCCATGCCAGGCATCTTATCGAGCATGGCCCCGATACCACCCATGTTTTTCATTTGCTGCAGTTGGTCGCGAAAATCTTCGAGGTCAAAGCGGCCGCCTTTCTCTACCTTCTTGGCGAGCTTCTGCGCCTTCTTTTTGTCAACCTTGCGCTCAGCATCTTCGATAAGCGATAACAGGTCGCCCATTCCAAGAATGCGCGACGCGAGTCGGTCAGGGTAAAACGGCTCGAGGGCCTCGGTTTTCTCACCAACACCCATGAACTTGATGGGCTTGCCAGTGACCTGACGGACAGAGAGCGCAGCACCACCGCGGGTATCCGCGTCTACCTTGGTCAGAATGACACCGGTCAGCGCAAGCGCCCGATTGAAGGCTGTTGCGGTGTGAACAGCATCCTGACCGGTCATTGCATCGATGACAAAGAGCGTTTCAACGGGGTTAATGGCTTTATGAAGATCTGAAATCTCTTCCATCATTTCGTTGTCAATTGCGAGGCGCCCGGCGGTATCCACCAACAGAACGTCACTGAATGCGGTCTTCGCATTTTTCAGGGCGCGATTGACGATATCGACAGGTCGCTCATCAACCGAGGACGGCTCGAACCGCGCACCGACCTCTTCCGCAAGCGTCTCAAGCTGCTTGATGGCGGCAGGTCGATACACATCTGCACTGACAACCGTGACTTTCTTCTTCTCGCGCTCCATAAGATAGCGCGCGAGTTTGGCAACAGAGGTGGTTTTACCCGCGCCCTGAAGACCCGCAACCATGACAACCGCGGGTGGCTGCGCAGCTAAATTCAACTGCGCATTAGACTCACCCATGACGCTTTGCAGCTCGGCCTGAACGATTTTCAGGAATACCTGACCCGGTGTGAGGCTCGACGTAACCTCCGTACCGACAGCGCGCTCTTTAACGCGATCGGTAAATTCTTTGACGACCGAAAGCGCGACATCGGCCTCCAACAACGCCATGCGAACCTCGCGCAACGTATCCTTGATGTTGTCTTCAGTGAGGCGTGACTTGCCCGCCATTGCTCTCAAACTGGCGGATAAACGTTCGCTTAAGCTTTCAAACATGTTCTTTCCTGTGTCGATTTACAGTGCCGCAAGCGCTGGAAGCGCGTATTATACGCTGACGACAGAAAAATAATCAGGGGAGTTCTGCGATTACCATGGCAGGATTTGCGACCAATGAAATGCTTGCAGTGGCAGCAACATTAGCGGCTGCGCTATATCTCTACACGGCGGTGCAACAACTTTTAAGACTTGAGCGACGCGAAGAAAAACTTCCCCACGCTATATTGATGCCCGCCCTTGCGGCACTTTTACTCCACGGCTTCGTTATCTACGACAGCTCCACAACGGTTGGGGATCATTTTGGGTTTTACCGGGTCGCCTCGCTAACATTTTGGCTGATGGGCGTCCTGAGCCTGCTTATTCTTGCCATCCGACCCTTACAAACGCTGCTAATGGCAATTTTCCCTTTGGCAGCGATAGCGATATTGGTAGCCACACTGACGCCGGAAACTGCTCGACCCATGACCGGTACACCTCGTGGCTTGTTGCTCCATATTTCTACGTCGATTATTGGCTACGCGCTCCTTGGCTTGGCAACGCTACAAGGCTTATTAGTGCTGCAGCAGAGCCGATTGCTGCGGCAACATAAGACACGGGGCCTCATTCGCCTGCTGCCACCGCTCGATCGGACCGAACAGGTAATGCATGAACTCATCGCCATGGGCACGCTCATCATGGCAGCCTCTATCGTCGCAGGCTTCTATTACGTCGACGATTTATTTGCGCAGCATCTCATCCACAAAACGGTACTCACTATTATTGCGTGGGTTCTTTTCGCAGTCGTCTCCGTGCGGCACATCCGCTACGGCTGGCGAGTCAATACGGCGGTAATGCTCTGCTGCAGCGGGTTTGCACTTTTGACGATAGGGTTCTATGGCTCCAAACTTGTCCTCGAACTCGTTCTCACCTAATTGAAATCTAGGGTTGCGAGCGCGCTCGTTTTTCTCAACAATTAGAACTCATTTTGACGTTTGCGCATAAAGTTTGAACGACGCCCCGCTGGGACTCCTCTTTGCCATACTGGCAGCACTCATATTGTTATCCGGATTTTTTTCGAGCTCAGAAACTGGAATGATGGCGCTCAACCGATATCGGTTGAAGCATCTCCAGCAACAGGGGCACAAAGGCGCGCTGCGCGCAGGAAAACTGCTCGCCCGACCGGATCGTCTTATCGGTCTGATTCTGATCGGAAATAACCTCGTCAATATCCTCGGTTCTTCCATAGCTACCGTGGTCGCCATTCGTCTGTACGGTGACGCGGGTATTGCGATCGCCACCATTTTATTGACGATCGTGATTTTAATCTTTGCCGAAATCACACCGAAAACGATTGCGGCTATTCACCCCGAAAAAGTTGCCTTTCCGGCGAGTGTCATTCTGCTGCCATTGATGAAATTAGCCATGCCGCTGGTTTGGTCTATCAATGCGATCACTAATGGACTGCTATCACTTCTCGGTTTTAAAGCTGACGCGACCAGCGAGGACGCGCTCACTCAAGAAGAACTCCGAACGATTGTGAGCGAATCGGGTGGTCTGATCCCTAGACGTCACCGGAATATGTTGGTCAATATCCTTGATCTTGAACAGGTGTCAGTGAACGACATCATGGTTCCCCGGAATGAGATTTACGGCATCGACCTCGACGATGACGACGCGACCATCCTCAGGAGACTGAAATCCAGTACCCATACATTGGTGCCCGTTTTCAGGGGCGACATCAATAAAATCGAGGGTATCCTCCACCTACGTAATCTTGGTAAATGCCTAGACGGTGAAGGTCTGAACAGAACATCACTGTTGCGCGAACTCCAGGACCCCTACTTCACACCCGAGAATACCGCGCTGCATATCCAACTTCGCCACTTTCAGCAGCGGAAACTGCGCCTCGGCATGATCGTGGATGAATACGGTGACATCATGGGCCTCGTTGCACTTGAGGATATTCTCGAGGAAATCGTGGGTAACTTCACCTCCAATCTCGTTGAGGACCAGGAAGAGATTGCCACCATGGCCGACGGCGGCGCCTCATGCACAGGCAGTATTCCTATTAGAGACATCAATCGACAATTTGGCTGGTCACTACCTACTGATGGACCCAAAACAATCAGTGGCCTTGCCCTTGAGGCGCTGGAAGCGTTCCCGGTGGGCCAAGCGTCTGTTCGCATTGGCAACTACCAGCTCGATATCGAGTGCATTGAGGGCAATGCGATTACGCAGGTGCGTGTCACGCCGCTGGCGACACTGAAAGCAAAGGAAGCGTGAGTCACGACCTTCTCTAAGGACATCAGATGATGGCTCTGGATTAGCTCCAAATCACTAGAACAGCGTAAAGCCCGATTCTTTGCGTCGTCGCTCGCTCGCCTCAAGAATCTCTTGCTTGCGCGCATCATTAGCGGTAAACCAATCCACGATCTCATCACCCGTGCGAAAGCACCCCTCGCACACGTCGTTTTGATCAAGTGCGCAAATTGAAATACAGGGTGATTGTGGCGCTTCAGACATGAGGGTCGCCCGCCTCCTGGGCAGCATAAAAGGCATCAGCAAACTCATCGAGGGTGCCTGACTCGATGGCATCACGGATGCCCTGCATGTGAGTTTGGTAGTACGTGAGATTATGGATAGTGCACAACTGCGAGCCTAAAATCTCGCTACAACGATCGAGATGGTGCAAATAAGCGCGACTAAAATTTGAACAGGTGTAGCAGTGGCAGTTGTCGTCCAACGGCCGCGTGCTGGTCTTGTGTCGTGCGTTGCGTAACTTGATCACACCATGGTTCGTAAAAAGGTGTCCGTTACGGGCGTTGCGTGTCGGCATGACGCAATCGAACATATCCACGCCACGACGAACGGCCTCAAGTAAATCAGCAGGCGTGCCCACGCCCATCAAATATCGCGGCTTCTCGTCTGGCAATTGATGTGCGACATCGTCGAGCACCTGGATCATTTCTTCCTTGGGCTCACCAACGGATAAACCACCTAGCGCGTAACCATCGAAACCGATACCGACCAGCCCTCCCAGCGACTCCTCGCGCAAGTGCTTATACATACCGCCTTGAACAATGCCAAACAGCGCTGACGGATTATCGCCATGGGCATCCTTACTGCGCTGCGCCCAGCGTAGCGACAGCTCCATCGATCGCCGCGCCTCATCCTCAGTGGCAGGATACGGCGTGCACTCGTCGAAGATCATGACAATGTCGCTGCCCAAGTCGCGCTGAATCTGCATCGAGATTTCAGGATTAAGAAACACCTTGTCGCCATTAACCGGCGATTTAAAGGTGACGCCCTCCTCTTCGATTTTTCGCACATCACCCAAACTAAAGACCTGAAAGCCGCCCGAATCCGTGAGAATCGGACCTTCCCATCCCATAAAGTCATGGAGATCGCCGTGCATCGAAATGATATCGGTGCCAGGTCGTAGCCAAAGATGAAAGGTGTTGCCCAGCAGAATGTGTGCACCTGTCGCGCGTACGTCCTCCGGTGTCATACCCTTGACCGTTCCATAAGTGCCAACAGGCATAAACGCAGGCGTCTGAACCTCACCACGCTCAAAGCTCATCGTTCCGCGTCGGGCGAGACCGTCTTTAGTTGCAACCGAAAACTTCACTCTCGAACCTCAAGATTTGCGGGTGATGAACATGGCATCACCGTAACTGAAAAAACGATATTCCTTGCGCACGGCTTCGTCATAAGCAGCCATTGTCTCTTCATAGCCGGCAAATGCTGACACCAACATGATGAGCGTGCTTTCGGGTAAGTGGAAATTCGTCACCATCGCATCGACAACATTAAATTCGCAGCCAGGGTAGAGAAAGATATCACTGTCACCCTCGAAGACCTGAGGGCAACGCTCTGACTCGAGTCCAGCAGCTGCGGCACTTTCCAGTGACCTCACCGAGGTGGTACCCACTGCGACCACCCGGCCGCCCCGCTCACGACACGCACGAATGGCGTCAACACAGCTCTGATCAACCTCGATCCATTCGCTGTGCATTTTGTGATGGGTAATATCGTCAACGCGTACAGGTTGAAACGTGCCCGCGCCCACGTGCAGCGTAACAAATGCCGTCTCCACGCCCATCACCCTGAGGCGTGACAACAGAGCTTCGTCAAAATGCAGTCCAGCGGTCGGGGCCGCCACAGCGCCCTCGCGCTTCGCATAAACCGTTTGGTAGCGCTCACGGTCTTCGGCAGTATCGGCGCGCTCGATATAGGGTGGCAGCGGCATGTGACCATACAAGCGCATCATTTGCGAAACCGTACCGGTCTCTGCCTCTAACTCGAACAAACCTCCCTCGCGGCCACGCACCCGCAATGTGAAATCGGAGATATCGGAGTCCTGATCCGCAGTGATAAAAACTAGCGACCCGTCTTTTGGACTCTTGCTGGCCCTGACTTGCGCAAGAACAGAACCATCGCCGCGCAGGCGCTCAATCAAAATCTCGACGCGACCCCCAGTTTGTTTTTGACCATAAAGTCGTGCAGGGATTACACGTGTGTTATTGAAAACAAGGAGATCCTTGGGCGTTAACAGGGACTCGATATCCAGAAACTGACGGTGCTCAAGACCCCCTGTCGCACCATCGAGAACAAGAAGGCGAGAGCTTGTGCGCTCCTCGAGCGGTGACTGAGCAATCAAATGCTCAGGGAGGTCAAAATGGAAATCTGCAGTCTTCATTGCTTTTGACAGTCTGTGACACACTCATAAAAAAGCCGGCATACGCCGGCTTTAGCATCAAACGTGGTCGACGATTAATCTTCTTTTGATTCCTCGTCGGCAGAGGCTTCCTCTTCAGCGGCAGGCTCTTCTGCAGGGGCTTCCTCTTCAGCAGGGGCTTCCTCTTCCGCAGCTTCTTCTGCAGGCGCTTCCTCTTCAGCAGGTTCCTCTGCAGGGGCTTCCTCTTCGGCAGCCTCTTCTGCTGGCGCTTCTTCCTCTGCTGACTCTTCAGCCGCTGCCTCTTCAGCCGCTGCCTCTTCAACAACAGCCTCTTCTGTCTCTACAACTTCGGGTTCAGGTGCAGGTGGCGCTGCAACAGTGACCAGCTCTTCTGCGATCAGAATATTTACTTTTTCTTCGCCGTTGATTGGCTTACCCGCTGAATTTTGCACTGCATAACGGTTATCACCGCGCAAGAAAATTTTGTAGTCAGCGGTCTTACGGACAAGCTTCATCGCCATGTCTTTTCTCCCTCAAGATACTCAGCAACAGCACAAAGCAACGGGCTCTGCGCCAAAGTGCGACGCAGTATACGCGCAACTTAGAATTATAGCGATGCTTAGATTGCTGATTCAGCTCGACCTGATATACTCCGCCGCCTGCAGTAAGCCGCACATGCCAGAGTGGTGAAATTGGTAGACACAGGGGATTCAAAATCCCCCGCCCTTAAAAGCGTGCCGGTTCGAGTCCGGCCTCTGGTACCAACCTTTAATAGCAACTTCTCTACCGACGCCGCGTAGCAAATTGCTCATTTTGACGTTAGCGTAAAGTCTTTATTCACTTCGAACGCGTAGCGCTATGTTCTCGATTATTTGCAACTCGATTGCTTCCCAACTAACCGCCAAGGGACACACGGTCTCCGTCACAGAGTCGTCAACCGGCGGCTTGATTGCCGCGAATCTCTTGTCGGTCTCGGGTGCGTCGAGCTACTTCAAAGGTGGAAGCGTTATTTACACTCGCGAATCCAGACACGCCTTCCTCGATCTTGATTTAAAAAAGGTAAAGGCGCTAAAACCGCTCACCGAGCCCATGGTGGCTGAGTTCGCCGAGGCTGCGCGCTTAAAATTGGACGCGACCTGGGGCATTGCGGAGCTTGGTGCCGCTGGCCCTAAAGGCACTCCCTACGGCCATGCAGCCGGCACAAGTGTTATCGGTATCAGCGGGCCGTTGAACGCTACGCTAACGGTGGAGACATCGATGGCGGGTCGCGAGGGGAACATGCATCGGTTCACGGAGGCGGCACTCGAGCTCTTCAATCTGACTTTACAGAAATCTATTGAGAGCGGAACTGAGTCCTAAGTTACAGACAAGCTAGCCCGGATTACCGTTACACAGTCGCAATTGGTACTCGTTCTGCTCGTCACCTTCATCTTGCGATATCAACTTCGTTCCCGAGTGATTCAAGCAGGCAAGCAGTGCCTTGCGAGCGGTGCCAAGGTCTGAGTCTGGCAGACCTGCTGATGCTTGGTCTAGCGCGAGTCCCCAGCCAACACCGCTATCAATGATACGAAGATAGAGGCATTCGAAAC
>CBFHQN010000093.1:0-8054 GCA_965657765.1 Luminiphilus sp.
GGCGGCTACACCGCGTGCGGTCATTTCCATGGGATAGTTCCAGGGAATAATCTGGCCCGAGACACCACGCGGCTCATACGTGGTGAAATCGTAATAGCCGTCGCCAAGCGGAATGGAGCGACCCTCGAGCGTTTCTGCCTGATTACCGTAGTACTCGAAGTAGCGCGCAGCGCCCTCGATCTCCATGACGGCTTCCCACAGCGGCTTGCCTGCTTCGAGGCTTAAAAGCTGCGAAATTTCATCAACGTTGGCCAGCAGGTAATCGCCAATGGCTTTGACCATTCGACCGCGCTCAACAGGACGCATGGCTGTGAGTACACGACTTTCATGACAGCGACGAGCCGCCGCGATGGCGTTGTCGACGTCTTCGCTGTTAGCGATTGCCTGTTCGGCTAGCGGGGCGCCCGTGGCTGGGTTGTCGACCGTAATTCGGCCAGCACCACCGTCGACGAACTGGCCGTCGATGTAGTTCTGATAATAGGGTTTTGGATTAAAGGTATTGATCGACGGCCTCCTTGGTCCATTCCTGCAGCGCTTTGATCGAGTGTTCAGAGTTCACGCCGCCATTCGGGTCGAGTACGAGCGGACCTGGCTTGTAGCCTCGAGAGTTCATGCCGCGCTGAATCGATTCAACAAGGCGAATGTCTTCTGCAACGGTCGTATCGCGATCCTGCACGGCGAGTTGACGCGCAATGGCTTCGCTCTTCTCATCAAAGGCATACCAACCTCGGTACATGACCACCTCATCGACCGCATCGCCTACGCGCCAGTGATAGGTGTTGAGCACGTTCCCCGGGTAAACCTGAAACGAGAACATTGGCCACAAAAACCAGCTCGAGTATTTGCCAGCCTTATCATTGGATTCGAGATCGATCTCGTAGGTCATGTCGGACAAGTCATCCTGACATTCCGTGGTGTGTCGAAGGCAATACCCTTGCGGTTGAATGTCGTACGTCGATGGCTTGATCACACCGTTGGCAAAGGTTGGGTGATTTCTCGAGCAGTGGTAACACTCCGAGTAGTTCTCGACCGAGACCTTCCAGTTGGTCTTCTCGAATACTTCAACGTATTCCACGGGTGTGAGGTCCAGAATATTCGGGACGTAACTTGCGAGCTCTTCACGCGCCCCCGGAAACCACTCGTCCATGGGCTTTGCGTCGTCATCAAGATTGACAAAAAGGAAGCCGTGGAAATTTTCCAGTCGTACCGACGTCAAGCAGATCTTGCTGCGGTCAAAGCCAGGTGTTGAAAGCACATTCGGCCCCATGCGCAATTCACCGGAGAGTTCATAGGTCCAGGTGTGATAAGGACAAATCAAAAGGCGTGCATTACCGTCGCCCTCGACAAGTTCATGTGCGCGGTGCTGGCAAACGTTGTAGAAGCAGTTAAGGTTTCCCTCGCGATCGCGGATGCAGAACAAATTTTCGCCCGCAATGCTGAAAGTGAAGTAGTCACCCGGGTTCTTCACCTGTGACTCGTGCCCCGCAAATTGCCAAGTTGTTGCCAGTAGGTGCTGCTTCTCGATAGTAAAGATCGCGGGGTCGACGTAATAGCGAGCGTCCAGCGACTTGAGTGGTTCAGTCATTGTGATAAATCCCTAGCTGGTGTCGACGCTTGTGGAAAGCTTCGACGCGATCGATGATTTTCTCATCTGCTCGGGCAATAACAAAGGATAAAAGTGTCTCGAGTAAGGCAATCGTTGCGACAGACGATGGGAAGAATTGCGGTGTTTCGTCGGCGACAAGGAAAGCGTGATCAGCGATGCGCATGATGGGCGCCGAGGCGCTGTCAGATATTGCGACAATAGTGAGTCCCTGTTCGCGCGCAACTTTCACTGCGGTCACGACTTCTTCCCGAAACGGGGCGCAGGTAATGGCAATAAGGACATCTTGCTCGTCCGCCCAAGCGAGTTCGTCGATTGCGGTGCCGCCCGCACTCGGGATCGTTTGGAACTGCACCATGCCCGTCCGCGCGAGATAGGTGAAGTTGCTGGCGTTTGCGTTGTGAACCCCGACACCAAGGGTGAACACTTGGCGCGAATTCCAAATATCGTCGCCCGCTTGTGTCAGTGCTTCGACACTAATATTGCTAAAGGTTTGTTCGATATTATCGATTGCCGCCTTGACCATGTCGGCGTACAGCGGCCCGAGATGACCCTCGTGGGAGAGCGACTGCAGCCAACGCGCGCGGTCCGTAAAGTTGATCGACCCGCTTCTTAGTTGCTCGCGAAAGGGCGAGCGCAGATCTTCATAACCCTCAAAGCCGATCGATTTTGCGAGTCGGACGAAGGTGTTGGGTGTGACCGATGCTGCGTCAGAAATTTCTCGAATAGATGAAACGCCCACGTCGTTTGGGTTGTCGATGACGTAACCAGCGGCTTTTTTGAGCTCGGGGCTGAGCTCGTCATAGGCCGTCGTAAGCCGCGACAAAATGGCGCCGGGCTCAAGTTGTGAAATTGGTACGTTTGTTTCACTAATATTCGACATTGGTACAATCGTATCATACGATCGATTGCAACGATAATCAGAAAAAATTCGAGAGTTTGCTCATGGCTGGACCTACCAAACCCGTTCCTTCATCCGCCCGCGTCGTCATTATCGGCGGCGGCGTTATGGGTTGCGGTATTGCTTATCACCTCGCACACGAGGGCTGGACCGATATTGTGCTCCTTGAAAAGCACGAGCTCACCTCAGGCTCGACCTGGCACGCGGCCGGCCAAATCACCCAGTCGACCAGCTCGCTCGCTTTGGGTAAGTGCGTTGACTACAACATCCAGCTTTATAACGGTGGTCTCGAGGCCGAGACCGGTCAGTCGACAACTTGGCATGGCTGTGGCTCGTTCCGACTCGCCTACGATGAAGATGAGATGGACTGGTTGCGCTACACCCGGTCGGTAAACGTTGCACTCGGCTTTAACTCAGAGCTCGTTCTTCCCTCGCGCGTTCGCGAAATGCATCCTTTCTATAACCTGGATGGTGTGGTCGGTGCGCTCTACACCCCCGACGACGGTCATGTCGATCCATCTGGTGTCACTATGGCGCTGTCAAAAGGTGCGAGACAGCTTGGTGCAACAGTGATTCGCCACTGCCGCGCGACGGACGTGCAGCAGTTGCCTTCGGGTGAGTGGCGTGTGTCGACTGACCATGGCGATATTGTTTGTGAGCACGTTGTCAACGCTGCGGGTACTTACGCTCGCCAAGTCGGTGAGTGGAGTGGCATCAATATCCCTACGACGTCGATGACGCACCATTATTTCGTGACCGAGAACGTGCGTGAGTTTATGGATCTTGAGCAGGAGCTCCCGGTTATCCGCGATGATAAGTTGGTCTCTGGCTATATCCGTATGGAGCAGAAGGCGGGGCTTATTGGTATTTACGAGAAGGCTAACCCCAATGTTGTCTGGGACGACCACTGCCCTTGGGAAGCCGAGAATCATCTTTTTGAAGCCGACTACGACCGCATCATGCCGTGGCTTGAGAATGCCCTAGACCGCATGCCTATTTTTGCGGAGCTCGGCATTAAGCGCGATGTTCACGGTGCTATTTCTCATCCGCCAGATGGCAATCCACTGATTGGTCCCGCGCCGGGTGTTCGCAACTACTGGTGCTGTTGCGGTACGCAAATTGGCATCGGCTGGGGTCCTGGTCTGACGCGCGAGCTCGCGCGCTGGATGGTTCACGGCTCAGCGGATATCTCGATGCGGGCCTTTGATCCGCGCCGTTTCGGTCCCTATGCCGACAAGAAATGGCAGAACATCAAGGCGCGAGAAGATTACCTTCTTCGACACGAGATTCCCTTCCCTCATTTCAATCGTATTGCAGGGCGGCCCGTAAAGCCCAGTCCGCTTTACGGGCGCTTAAAAGCTCAAGGTGCTGTTTTTGAGGAAGTCTATGGACACGAGCGTCCGCGATGGTTTGCGACGGGTGAGGAAGCTCAGGAAGACCACTACAGCTTCGGTCGAAACATTGTCCACGATCGCGTGGGCGAGGAGCACACCGCGGTTCGCGAGCGCGTTGGGATTATGGATATCTGCGCATTCACCAAAGTTAAAGTCAGCGGCGCCGACGCAGAAGCGCTACTCGACGGCCTGATCGCAAATAAGCTCCCGCAAAAGACGGGGGGCATTTGCTTGACGCACATGCTCAATGAGCGCGGCCGTATCGAAATGGAAATGACCATCGTTAAATTCGCTGACGACGCCTACTACCTAACCTGTGCGGCGTTCTTCGAGCAGCGCTTGCTCGATCATCTCGATCGTTATCGCGGTGATTGCTCCGTAAAGATCAGCAACCTCTCCAGCGACTGGTTTTCTATGGCATTGCAGGGGCCCAAATCAAAAGCCACGCTTGCGCCTCACGTTGATGTGTCGCTTGAGAAGGCGGATTTCCCCTGGCTACGCGGGCAAGAAATTACCGTGGCAGGTCAGAAGGTGTGGGCACTGCGAATGTCGTATGCGGGTGAGATGGGTTGGGAGTTTCACGGCCCGCGTGAGGCCATGCTTCCCATCTACGAGGCACTCTGGTCCTCGGGTGAGCCCCACGGCATCGTCAACTACGGCAGCTTTGCGATGAACAGCCTGCGCATGGAGAAGATGTTCCCCGGTGCCTCGGAGCTGAACAACGAAGTCACGTTACCGGAAGCCGCGGTCATGCGTTTTGTGAAGACCGATAAGGGCGAATTTATTGGGAGAGATAAAACCGTGGCGGCAATGGCTGAGGACCTACCTTGGGTTTGTGCTTATCTGGCGATTGAGCCTGACGGACATCACGACGGACACGGTGGTGAGGCCGTCCTGATGGATGGCGAAATGGTTGGTGCTACCAGTTCGGTGGCCTATGGCTACACCGCGGAAAAGATTATGGCCTTTGCCTATATCAAGCCTGAAGCTGCGGTTCCCGGTAAGGCGCTCGAGGTAGTTATTGCGGGCGAGCCCCGTTCTGCGACGGTCCTTGGTGAGCCTGCCTACGACCCCATGAGCGAGCGACCTCGCGAAGTGGCGTAGGTAGCGTAAGGAACGTAAGTAGCATACGTGGCGTGAGCGGCGAAAAGCACCTAAGTACCGAATCACTCGGGTAAGAAGAGAGGGTTGGCCTATGTCAGCTGAACTACCGACAAAAATGCGGGCTATGGTGACCGAAGGTCACGGTGGCATGGACAAAATCGTTCTTCACGAGGATTGGCCGCGACCCGATCCCGCACCGGGCGAAGTGCTCATTCGCGTGGGTGCGTGTGGCTTAAACAACACTGACGTGAACACTCGCTCGGGTTGGTACTCCAAAGCCGTATCGGATGCGACCACGGGCGATGCGTTCGACACCGTGAATACCGACGATCCCACCTGGGGTGGAAACCCCATTCTCTTCCCGCGCATTCAAGGTGCGGATGTCTGTGGTGAGATCGTTGCCGTGGGCGACGGGGTCGACGCAGCCAGAATCGGCGAGCGCGTGATCACCGACAATTGGCTCAGAGATCCAGAAGACCCAGCCAATATGGATAAGACCGGTTACTTTGGCTCTGAATGTCATGGCGGTTACGCCGAGTACACGGTGATCCCAGCCGCCAATGCGCTGGCAGTGACCTCGGATTACTCTGATGCGGAGCTGGCGACATTTTCCTGCTCGTACTCTACCGCTGAAGGTATGGTTTGCCGCGCCGCGATCACTGCCTCGGATACGGTACTGATTACCGGCGCCTCGGGTGGTGTCGGTGGCGCCTTGATTCAGCTTGCTAAGCTCAGAGGCGCGCGCGTCATTGCACTTGCGTCTACCAAAAAGCATGCGGCAGTAAGTGCACTAGGCGCCGATCGCGTACTACCTCGATCGCCCGAGAACCTCGAGGCGGAGTTGGCCGATGAGCGCATCACGGTTGTGGCTGACGTGGTCGGTGGCCCGGACTGGCACAGTGTCATTGATGTGCTTGAGCGCGGTGGCCGATACGTTTCCTCAGGCGCCATTGCCGGACCTATTGTCGAGCTGGATCTACGCACGTTTTATCTCCGTGATCTAACGCTGTTGGGCTCGACCGTAATCCCACCCGAAGTGGCCGAGAACCTGATTCGATACATCGAGTCGAAAGCGATCCGACCTGTACTTGCAGCAAGCTACCCGCTTGAGCAGCTGCGTGACGCGCAGACCGCCTTCATTGCCAAAGCGCATACCGGGAACATAGTGGTCACGCCGTGAAGATAACGGGGATCAGCCTTTACAAGACGCCGCTACCTTACGTGGGTGGCAGTTACGGGTGGGGTGCTGGCAACGCCATCACCACCGCTATCGCGTCTGTGGTGGTTATCGACACCGATGCTGGTTTGCAGGGTTGTGGTGAGTTCACGCCTTGCGGCGAAAATTACATGGTCGCTCATTCAGAAGGTGTTGAAGCGCTATTAAGACTCGTAGCGCCATCGCTGCTGGGCGAAGACCCTCGGCAGGTGGGTCGCATCGAGACCTTGCTCGACCATCTGGTGCAGGGGCACGGCTATGCAAAGTCACCCATCGATATCGCCTGCTGGGATCTCCTCGGTCAATCTTGTGGGCAACCACTCTGGATGCTCATGGGTGGCAAATTGACTGACGGCGCACCGATGTATCGCGTTGCGCCCCAGAAGGCCACCAACGAGACAGTGGCCGAGATGCAGCGCTATCGCGAACAGGGTTATCGCCAGTTTCAAATCAAAGTCGGGAGCGACTGGTCAGTCGATATTGAGCGCATACATACGGGCGTTTCACTCTTAAAGCCGGGCGAGAAGGCCATGGCCGACGCCAACCAGGGATGGCGTGTTGATAACGCGATTCGCGTCGCCAGAGCCACGGTTGATCTTGATTACATTCTCGAGCAACCGTGTCGGACTTATGAGGAATGTCAGCAAGTGCGCCGTTTTGCCCAGCAGCCGATGAAGCTTGACGAGTGCATCACTGGAATGGCGGCTGCCCAGCGGATTGTGGCAGACAAAGGGGCTGAGATTTGTTGTTTAAAACTCTCAAACTTGGGCGGTCTGAGTAAGGGGCGTCGCGTACGGGATTTTCTCGTTGAAAATCGCCTTCCTGTGGTCAGTGAAGACACTTGGGGTGGCGAGATTACGACGGCGGCGGTGGCGCACTTTGCCGCATCGACACCCGAGGAATACCTGCAGAACACCACTGATCTGATGAACTACAACACGCGATCGACGGGTATTGGTGGCGCTTATGCCCGCGACGGCAAGTTATACGCACCCGATGGGCCAGGCTTGGGCGTAATCCCCGATTTCGAGAGCTTGGGTCCAGCTGTGGCGAAGTGGCGCGCATGAACATTACCCGTATATCCGTTTATCAGGTCGACTTACCGCTAGAGCATCCTTATTGGCTGTCCGGGGGTAGGCTTAAGTTTGAGTGTCTTGACGCCACCTTTGTAAAGGTTGAGACCGATGCCGGTATCACCGGATGGGGCGAGGGCACACCGTGGGGGCATACGTATGTGCCGGCGCACGGTCCAGGCATCCGTGCGGGCATTGAGACCATGGCGTCCTTTGTTTTGGGGCTCGATCCGCGACGGGTGCTCGATGTCGAGCGTGCGATGGATCTTGCACTGCCGGGACATCTCTACGCGAAGTCACCGATTGATATGGCGTGTTGGGACATTGCCGGTAAGGCCGCAAGCCTTCCAATTGCTGATCTGATGGGTGGTGGGAGTCGAACGCCGCGACCCATTGCCTCATCGGTCGGTGCGAAGACCGTCGAAGAGACGCGCGAGGTTATCCAGCGCTATCGAGACCGAGGCTATGTCGCGCATTCCGTAAAAATCGGTGGCGATGTCGAGCGCGATGTGGCGAGAGTTCGTGATGTTGAGTCGATACGACTGCCCGGAGAGATCGTGCTCTACGATGTGAATCGTGGATGGACACGTCAGCAGGCACTCAGGGTGATGCAGGCAACCGAAGATCTTAAGGTGATGTTCGAGCAGCCGGGTGAGACACTCGACGATATCGCTGCGATCCGTCCGCTTCATTCAGCACCGGTCAGCGTCGACGAGAGTCTTGTGACGCTACAGGATGCGGCGCGTATTGCCCGCGACGGATT
>CBFHQN010000094.1:0-7631 GCA_965657765.1 Luminiphilus sp.
AGTAACGGCTTTAGCCACTGTTCACGTTGGGAATCAGTCGCGTAATTCATGAACACTTCCATATTACCGGTGTCAGGCGCGTTGCAATTGAAGACCTCAGGAGACCAAATAACGCGACCCATGATTTCCGCTAACGGCGCGTAATCAAAAAATGATAGTCCCCCGTGGTCGCAATATTCAGCATGCTCTTCCGGAACAAACAGGTTCCACAGACCGGCTACTTTGGCCCTATCTTTTAGCTCATCCATCAAAGGCAGGGGCGCGAACCGATTCTCAGCAGCCCGCAGCTGTGCCGCATAGGCCTCCTCATTCGGATAGATATGCTCGTCCATAAAGGCAGTGAGGCGATCGGCTAGTGCCTGAGATTTGTGGCTAAATTGATACATATCCACCTCTTTTTTCTTCTTTAAAGCGCCTAATGGATGGCTTTATAAATGGACCCAAGGCTTATATGACGGCAACGGTAGCCATTATTAGGCTCACCTGTCAGCCATCAAATGGGGCTATGGACACTCCCACCATCGACAACTAGGGACGCCCCGTTCACATAGGATCCAGCATCGCTGACCAGTAATAATAGTGGCCCAGTGAGCTCATGATATTGCCCCGTGCGCCGTGGCACTAAGCGATCTATGTAGGCACGACCTTGTTCGGTTGCAAACTCTTTCTCGTTGATCGCTGTCTCAAAGTAGCCGGGGCAAAGCGAGTTCACCCTGACACCCGACCGGGCGAGCTCCAACGCCATATTTTTGGTGAGTTGATCCACCGCCACTTTGGACACATTGTAGTCTGCCTTGTGCGTTCCTGAGACATGGCTGTATATGGAGCCTGTATTCACCACAACTCCCGAGCCCTGCTTCTTCATTCTAATGGCAGCTGCTTGTGCAACACGCCAAGCACCGATGAGGTTGACGTCTAGAACCCCACCCCACTCCTCTTCTGTGGCATCGACAAAACGCAGAGGACGATTAGCGATACCTGCATTGTTGATCACAATGTCGAGGCTGGAGATCGTGCTATCGAGTTCTTCAAACGCACCACTGACACTGTCTCTCGATGTAACGTCGAGCGCTAGGCTTGTTGCTTCACCACCGGCTCCATTAATCCGATCGACCAAGGCCTCGAGTCGATCGACTCGTCGCGCAGCGACAATTACCCGCGCGCCTGCCGCCGCAAGCACCTGCGCAAAGTGTTCTCCTAGGCCACTCGAAGCACCCGAGATAAGTGCTGTTTTTCCGGTCAGAGCAAAAAGTGAGTGAATGTCGAGCGGTGTATCCATGTTTCAGACCTCAGAATGTGGGGACTCTTGCTATTCGCCTTCAGTGTTTTTAGCGCCTAATTAGCTGTCGCTACTGGTGCAAGACAAGCTGACGTAAACGCGCCCTCGTCCGCGGATGACAGCTCAGCATTAGACGACAGAGGAGATCAAAAGTAGCGGGACTCAGTAAGCTTTTGCCACGCTTTCGTAATGAGCCGATCAAACGTCAGCTCGGCGGCAAAACCCATTCTCTCAGCGAACTTCTGCTTGCGGCGGTAATGCACCTCATAAAGGTCTCTCTCGCCAGTTTGCGCTTGAAGGTAGCTATCTGACGTCGAAACAGCATCAATCAACCCCTCGTCGAGCGCCTGAGATCCATACCAGACCTCACCAGTGGCTACCTTATCTACGTCCACCGCAGGCCTGTTAGTCTCGACAAACTGCTTGAACAGCCCGTGGGTCTCTTCTAACTCATTCTCAAACTTACGACGGCCCTTGTCGGTGTTTTCACCAAACATGGTGACCGTGCGCTTGTACTCACCCGCTGTGAATTGCTCAAAATCGACATCATTTTTCTTCAGAAGACGATGAAAATTAGGTAATTGCGCAACGACGCCGATGGAGCCAAGAATTGCAAAGGGCGCCGCGAGAATGCGATCACCCACGCAAGCCATCATGTATCCACCACTGGCTGCCACTTTGTCCACAGCGATCACAAGCGTAACACCCGCGTCTTTGATCCGTGACAACTGACTTGCCGCTAAACCATACCCGTGAACAACTCCACCAGGGCTTTCCAGGCGCAGCACGACCTCATCGCCCTCTTGGATGTTGGGCAGAATGGCTGAAATCTCCTCACGCAAGGCATCGACTTGTGAAGCCATAACATCGCCCTCGAAATCAAGGACAAAGGTTCTTGGGCGTTCGCTCGCAATGGCTATGCTCTCTGCAGCGTCCTTTTCAGCACCTTTTAAACGCGCTTTTTCAGCCTTTGCTTTCGCTTTTGCTGATTTTTTTTCGTGCTTTGCGCGAAGCTTAGAGGCCTCGTCGGTTTCCGATAAATCTCGGATCGCAGCGGTATAAGCATCGAAGCGGTCATTGATCGACTTAACTTCGATATAGCCCTCATCGGGGCTCTTATTCTTTTGACCTGCGACGCCTGCAATCACCAAGATAATGGCAACTATGGCGACAACAATAAGCATTGTTTGAGCGGCAAAAAGCCCAAGTTCGTAAAAAAATTCCAATGTGTTTTCCTGTGGCTTAGCCGTTCTGTGCGTCTAGAAAGCTGTTGATAAGCTGACCTGCAATTGAGAAAGGTGGGGGTACTGGAGGTAGGTTGTCTGGCTTACACCAGAGCGCCTCATCGATCTCCTCTGGATCGATATTGATTTCACCGGACTTCCACTTTGCCGTAAAACCAAGCATCAGCTGCCCTGGGAACGGCCATGGTTGTGACCCGTGATACTGGATGTCATCAACTTCGAGACCGACTTCTTCCATGACTTCCCGCTGCACCGCTTGCTCGCAGGTTTCACCCGGCTCAACAAAACCCGCTAGGCAGCTGTAGAAGCGACGATTCGATCCAGCGCCCGCGGCAAGCAGCATTTCATCATCACGTGATACCAACATGATGACACAGGGCGATAAACGTGGATAAACACTCAATCGGCAGGGTTCGCAATGTCGGCTCTGTCCTTTGTCGGCGAGTGCCGTCTCCGCGCCGCAGCGTCCGCAGTGGCGGTGGTCACGCTCCCAATTGAGAAGTTGATAGGCTCGACCGATAACATCGAAATGGGTTTGGTTTGTTCGACCGAGCAGTGCGAAGAGGTTGCCACTCGTATATTTCATGACATCGATCTGTGCTGTCTCAACCATGCAGGCGTAAACCGGCTTATCGTCGAGGTACCCTACGGATGTGAGGTCTTTCACCGTTTCGAAATCCGCTTGCAAGTTGCCTAATCGAATGGGGGAACCTTGGGCTCCCATAAGTTCACTTACCAAATTCCTGCCGTGAAACGCCCATACAAGGCTGTCTTGATTAGCGGGCTCAGTGGGTCTTGTAAAGTTCAGCATGTACGTCTCCTCGGGCGACCATACTAGGTCCACAACTCTTCTTGCTCAAGTGCTGTCAGAACCAATGGCGACATGTAATTGGAAGCGCCTTCCAAGGATTCGCCGCTTCGTTTACTCTGGATTCCCGCTTACGGGTCCAACCGGGAAGTTGCAACGTATACCCCCGGCGTTCTGGGCGCTTGGAAACTAACTATAAAAGGACACAGCTGTATGAATACCGCGGTAGCCAATCCTTACTGGCAGAATTTTCTCGGGTCATCGCCCGATTGGTACAAGAAAACAATCATCGCGTTCTTGATTATCAACCCAATCCTTTTCAACACGGTCGGACCGTTTGTCACGGGATGGGTTCTGATTGGCCAGTTCATTTTCACACTTGCGTTGGCACTTCAATGCTATCCACTCCAGCCTGGCGGCTTACTCGCCATTGAAGCAATCGCTATAGGAATGGCTGATCCTCACACCGTATTCCACGAAGCCGAAGCAAACTTCGAAGTGATTTTGCTGCTGATGTTTATGGTAGCTGGCATTTACTTCATGAAAGAGCTTCTCCTCTTCATATTCACGAAGATTCTGCTTCGTGTTAAATCCAAAAAAGTGCTGTCGCTACTGTTTTCACTGGTCGCAGCGGTTCTCTCGGCATTCTTGGACGCGCTCACGGTAACCGCTGTACTCATCAGTGTTGGCGTTGGCTTCTTTACGGTCTATCACAAAGTGGCCTCGGGAACAGTGTTTGACGATGCACAACACGACCACACAACTGACGATACAGTGAAGGCGGAAAATGAAGCTGATTTAGAGCAGTTCCGAGCTTTCCTGAGAAGCCTTTTGATGCATGGTGCGGTTGGTACAGCGCTTGGTGGCGTATGCACGCTCGTTGGGGAGCCGCAGAACCTACTGATTGCTACCGTAGCTGATTGGGACTTTGTCGAGTTCTTCTTGCTAATGGCGCCTATTACGATGCCTGTGCTGGTTGCGGGACTCCTCACCTGTTTGATTCTCGAACAAACAGGCATCTTCGGCTACGGCGCGCAATTACCGCCAAAGGTTCGAACCGTCCTGGAAGAATTCCAAGCTCAGGAAAACGCGAAGGCAACGCCAGTCTCAAACGCTCGGCTTGTCATTCAAGCACTGGTGGCTGTTGTCCTCGTAGTTGGTCTCGCACTTCACCTGGCAGCGGTTGGTCTGATTGGGTTAATGATCATTGTCCTTCTGACTGCATTTAACGGCATCGTTGAAGAGCACCAACTTGGTCACGCCTTTGAAGAGGCCCTGCCCTTCACCGCACTTCTCGTGGTCTTTTTTGCCATCGTGGCTGTTATTCACGAACAGCACCTTTTCTCGCCTGTTATTGAGGCAGTGCTGGCGATGGAGAGCAGTGTGCGACCTGCCATGTTCTTCCTCGCTAACGGCGTTCTGTCGATGATCTCGGACAACGTATTTGTGGCGACTGTCTACATATCCGAAGTGAAGACCGCCCTCGATAATGGCGTGATCTCACGCGCGGAGTTCGATCAGTTGGCTGTGGCCATTAACACGGGCACCAACTTGCCGTCTGTCGCGACACCGAACGGTCAGGCCGCTTTCTTGTTCCTGCTTACTTCTGCATTGGCACCGCTGATCCGTCTCTCGTACGGACGCATGGTGATCATGGCACTACCCTACACCATCGTACTCACTGCTGTTGGTTTAACGGCGGTTATCTACACGCTGTAAGCGTCGCTCTATAGACTGTGTGGCGTCTAGCGGCGCCACACAGCACCTTCCTCGCAGCGCGAGGCAAGCACGTCAAGTCTTTCCTCATGCCTCGCTACTTCATCGTCAGAGGGTGTTATTACCCGCAATTTTTTTCGATCGCTGGCTAGACGCCTGATTGCTGAATTATGCGCAGTACCAAGCCCCGCGCCCTCTTCATCCGCTGACAGGCCCAAGCTTGTTTGACCGCCTGTCATTAGCAAATAAACATCCGCAAGGATCTCGGCGTCCAGCAAAGCACCGTGCAGCGTCCGATTACTGTTATCTACTGCGTACCGCTGGCAAAGCGCATCAAGATTGTTTCTCTGACCCGGGTGCTTGCTTCGCGCCAACTGAAGGCTGTCGGTAACCTTGCAATAGGTCGATACCCGCGGGCTGCTCGGGTCTAGCAATTTGAACTCAGCTTCCATAAAGCCGATATCGAAGGGCGCGTTGTGGATAACGAGTTCAGCACCCCGAATGAAGTCGAGAAACTCATCTGCCACACGCGCGAAAACGGGTTTATCCGCGAGGAACTCCTCGGTGATGCCATGGACTTCCAAAGCGCCCTGGTCGATAGATCGCTGCGGCTTGATGTATTGGTGATAGTGGCGACCGGTAAGCTTACGGTCGATAATCTCAACGCAACCGATTTCGATAATGCGATGCCCTTGGCTAACCTCGAGACCTGTTGTCTCTGTATCTAATACAACCTGTCGCACGCTATCCTCCCTCTAATGCATCCATCGCAGAATTTGCGAGCGCATCGGCCCGTTCATTTTCGGCATGTCCTGCATGCCCTTTCACCCAGCGCCACTCCACTTTATGGTGACTACACTGCGTATCGAGCGACTGCCATAGGTCCTGATTCTTCACAGGCTTTTTGGCCGCAGTACGCCAACCATTAGCCTTCCAATTTTTAATCCACTTGGTGATGCCGTCTTTGACGTAAGTAGAGTCAGTCGTCAGAACGACGAGGCAGGGCTCGCTTAGTGCTTCGAGTGCGCTGATGGCAGCCAAGAGCTCCATGCGATTATTGGTTGTCTCTGGCTCAGACCCGGATAACTCTCGTTCGTGCTCACCAAAGCGGAGAATTGCGCCCCATCCTCCCGGACCAGGGTTACCTCGACAGCCCCCGTCGGTGAAAGCTTCAACTCGCTTCATTTGGCAGGATCGTTCCGCTGGTGTGTCTCAGCGCCTACTGCAGGCCGCGAGACGGGAATTGGCACCAGCTTAGGTCTGACTTTTTGTCTCTGCAGGCCTTTGATGCCCGCGCCCACCTGCTTCCGAGCGTGTAGCACAAAGGCACCACCCATGGGAACTTGGTGATCGACCAGCCAATCATCAAACCTCGCCATCCAATTAAAAAGTCGGCTATTACCCATAGGTCGAACCACCAGTTTGTGACGCGGCTTGGCTATTTGAAAATTCAGTAGTGAGAGCCAATCCATCAACTTGGGGATTCGCTCTAGCTTCAACCCGGACCACTTGGCTGGAAAAACAAACCGATTTATTAGCCATCCTAGGCCAAATAAGGTCTCTGGATTGAATCCCACAATAATTAGATTTCCGTTAGGAACCAGTACCCGGTGCACCTCGCGCAAGGCTTGGTGAGGCTCATCACACACCTCGAAACCATGGAAAACCACTACCGTGTCAATTGACTCGGTGTCGAAAGGCAGGGCCTCATCGAAGCAAACCACTGACTGGGCACCATCCACTGAAGTGCCATCGGGATTCGCGACGAGCTTGGTTTGCGAATGTGCCAACTCCTCGACCGATACATTTGGCGGCACCCCCAAAAACAGAGTGTGGTAGCCGAAAAGTCGTTCCAGCTGACTTTCTAGCTCGCTGAGGATCTGGTGATGTAGCCGCTTACCTGCCGCGGTGCTGGCATACCACTCCGCAAGGTGGTCCTTTGTGCTCAGACGCGTTTGTTGGTTTGTTTGCTTTACCATGGGACAAGGGTATCTTCTCTCTGACCCAGTGCAAACACTTGTTAACACTTGAGAACCTATTTATGAACATTGTTTCGATTCCGGCGTTTTCTGATAACTACATCTGGATGCTACAGCGCGATGGGCGCGTAGCCGTAGTCGACCCGGGTGATGCCAATCCGGTGTTCGCGGTCCTTACAGAGCGCGGACTCATCTTAGATACCATCATCATCACCCACCACCACTTCGATCACACTGGCGGAGTAAAGGCGCTCAAGGCTGCTACTAACTGCCGGGTAATCGGACCAGACAACCCCAAAATTGAAGCTGTCGATGAGAAGTTGGTAAGTGGGAGTGTTGCCCATGTACTGGGTTATGACTTCGATGTTTTAGAGGTACCAGGGCATACGCTCGATCATATTGCACTGCATTGCGCCGAAGAATCAGTGCTGTTTTGTGGTGATACGCTGTTTGTTGGCGGCTGTGGTCGTGTGTTTGAGGGAACCTTCTCGATGATGCAGGGCTCTTTGGCACAACTTGCTGCACTTCCCCCTGAGACAGCCGTTTATTGCAAACATGAATATACCCTCGCCAATCTTGCCTTTGCTCGCAAAGTGGAGCCGAAA
>CBFHQN010000095.1:0-7597 GCA_965657765.1 Luminiphilus sp.
AAAACTTCGACCCAAAAAACCGTTGACCGAGGTCAGTGCAAGGACCGTAACGAGTGGCGCCATGCTGAGGACGTAGCGAAGTCCATCAACAAACTCACTGTTTACACTGCCGTGTACCCGCTTTTGACGCGTGCCCACGCCGCCCAGTGAACTGAGAATCAAGCCCGACGTCGCGAATATAAAAACAGGGATCATCCAGGCCCAAGCTGCACCTGCACGGGCAATAATCGCCGCACAAATTGCGGGACCCAAAATACGGGCAATATTAAAAGACATCGCTGTCAGCCCCACTGCACTGGGAAGCGCCTCGCGCGGTACAAGCATGGGCACCAATGCCAAACGCATAGGACTGTGCATCGCCGATATAGAGCCCAATGCTGTCGCCAAGACGAGTAACACAACCACATTGAGAACACCGAGGTAAGTGGCCAAGGCACCGCATAGGGCGATTGCGCCATGAATGAGCATCGACCACATCAAGCCATGTCTCGGATTAACACGATCCGACTGAACACCAAAGTAAGGCGACAGGATAAGCGCCGGTGCGAGCATAAGGGCACTCACAATGCCCACCCACAAGGCGGATTGCGTCAACGCCCACGCATTCCATCCCAGCAGGAATCGCAGCATCCAGCTACCCAAGCCCGAGCACCAGCTGGCCGGGTAATAGCGGCGAAAGCGCAGCTCATTTAATGCGGAATGCTTCACCTGTCGCTTTTCACGACACACAAATAGCGCCTCTCTTGCTTTTCAACGGCAATGGAACTACTGTTTATTTATACAGTATTTTTACTGGTGCTTTCTCGGGCAGCACCCTATCAACTTTGCGGAGCGCATCATGAACCACTCCATCGAACAGATCATTAATCGTCCTGATACCTGGCAAGGTGTCGATAATCACACAAACTCTCGCGTTATCTTAACCACCAAGTCGGCCAATACAGATTGGCACAATCGACAGAGTGTACCAACGGGTTTCACCTCTCTCGACGAAGAATTACAGCTCGGCGGTTGGCCAAAGCATGGTGCCGTCGAAGTATTGAGCGATCACGATGGTGCTGAATGTATGGGACTGTTTCTACCCACCATGCAGCGACTTTCTAGTGAAAAGCGCTGGCAAGCATTTATCAATTCACCGCACACACCGTACGCACCACTACTGCGCGCTCACAACATTCCCTCAGAACAAATACTGATGGTTCACCCTAAGCATCGGGACGAAACCTTATGGGCGGCAGAGCAAGCTGTCCGCAGCACTACCTGCAGCACCGTATTTGTATGGTTAGGGAGCACTCACTATCGGTACGCCGAGATACGCAAGCTGCAACTTGCGGCGGCGAGTACCGACACCTTGCTTTTCCTCTTTAGATCGAGCGACGCACTGAAAGATGCCACACCTGTTTCTCTCAGACTGCATATCAACGCTTATCGTGAAGTCACCGTCGTTAAACAACGCGGCGGCAAACGAGAAGTTGAAATACGGCTACCTGAAAGCCACCTGTCAAAAGTACAGGCAGCACAATCTCACAATAAAGCCATTGCTACGAAGACCGGTACGTTCCTGACACCTGTCGCCTAATTTACTTCGGTGACTCACTTCCCCTTCCCCGGGCTCGGCTCCCCTCCGAGCTTCCGGGGCACCCTCGCTCTAGGAAGTCATCGCTTCGGGGCAAACTGATTTACACACCAAAACAGCACACGCCTGCGATATGCTTAGCGGACACCTTAACGTCCGCCACCCCATGCCTGACTTACCGATTAGTCTCGATATCCTGACCATTTTGGTCGCAACGAGTTTTGTTGCGTCGCTCCTGACTGCTTCAGTCGGGATCGGGGGTGGCACGCTTATTCTCGCAGTACTGGTTGTGACTGTCCCCATTACGGCGGTTGTTCCTTTGCACAGCGTTGTTCAACTCGGCTCAAATACCGGCAGAACAGCCATGACTCGAAGCCATATTTCGAGGCAACTATTTTGGCCTCTAGTCATCGGCGCCATTGCTGGCACCCTAATCGCAGCACCGCTGTCCGCATTCTGGCTCAACGAATTGCAATTAACGCTACTGCTCGCGACCTTTACGCTAATCGTGACTTGGGTTCCGATACCGGTCGTAAAAACACACAGCACGCGTCATAACCTGCTCTTTAGTATTGCAGTGAGCTTCATCGGGGTTTTTGTGAGCGCTACTGGCCCTTTGATAGCAGCCTTTCTTCGACATCAAGCCGCGGATCGAAAAGAATTGGTCGCAACCATGGCAGCAAGCGTGTCGACGATGAATTTTCTTCGCATAATCCTCTTCAGCAGTCTCGGATTTTTTTGGAGTGAGTGGCTGGTTCCACTCGCTTTGATGATTGCTGCAGGCTTTGGGGGGACACTCATCGGCCTACAGCTTCTCGGCAGGCTGCCAGAGAAACTGTTTCAAACCGTACTTAAACTGCTTTTAACGGTACTCGCGCTATCGATGATTTTCCGCGCTTTTTAGGCACACGAGCAGAGCACACGAGAAAATATCGACTCCCGCAGTGCCCCCAAGGTTAGCCAGACACCGCTATCTCTCTATTAATTGTGAGGCCACCATCACATCGATGTTTTCTGCCAGCTTATTTAATGGCACCGGACCACTTCCCAGCACCGTGTCGTGGAATAGCCGGATATCGAATCGATCGCCCAAACGCTCTTTAGCAGCTTCGCGGAGCTCAACAATACGCAACTTACCAATCATGTAAGCCGTGGCCTGACCCGGCATTGCGATATACCGCTCGATCGCTTTAATGCAGTCGTATTCTGCATTCGGCGTATTCTCAACGAGATAAGCAATGGCCTCTTCGCGACTCCACCGTTTACTGTGAATACCTGTATCCACCACCAGGCGCGCCGCGCGCCAAAGCTCCATAGCAAGCTGCCCGAATCGCGAATACGGGTCCTCATAGAATCCCATCTCGTAGGCAAGCTGCTCCGTGTATAAGCCCCATCCTTCGGAGAACGCGGTGAAACTTAGGTAACGCTGAATATCGGGCACACCCTCGAGCTCAGCCGTAATAGCTCGCTGTAGGTGATGTCCCGGTAAACCCTCGTGAAATGCCAAAGCCTCTAGATCGGTTTTTGGCATCGCAGCCATATCGTACAAATTGGCGTAAAAGATACCCGGGCGCGAACCATCCGGCGGAGGGCTCTGATAAAACGCTTTACCCGCATTTCGCTCACGGAACGGCTCGACACGTTTCACGATCAGCTCGGCTTTTGGCAGAACGCCAAAGTACTCGGGAAGCTTCTTCTCCATACGAGAAAGCGCATCGCGGGCACTCGCAAGATACGCCTCTCGCCCCTCGTCCGTATTGGAAAAACGTAGCGACTGATTCTCGCGAACAAATACGAAGAACTCTTTCAGGCTCCCCTCGAAACCAACTTGCTCCATGATCTCCCGCATTTGACCGTGAATACGCTCAATATTGTCGAGACCTAACTGGTGCACCTCGTCTGCAGTGAGGTCTGTCGTTGTAAACCACTGAAGCAATCGCTGATAGAACGCGTCGCCATCAGCGAGACGCCATACCCCGTCGTTGGGTGAGGCTGACTCACTCTGCTTCTCGATTACAGCGATGAAGCGCTGGTAAGCCGCCTGAAAGGCATCGATAAGCGCTATTCTGCCAGCGTTGACCAGTCGGGCGATTTCATCTTCCGGCAAGTCGAGTGTTGTTACTTTCTTTTGAAAATCCGCCCAAACCGGTGACACTGCCTCTGAGTCGTCAAACGGCTGCCCCGTGATGACATTGTTAGACGATTCGAGAATCGCCGGATACATCCAATCAACCAGATAAAGCCCTTTCTCGGCACGTAATTCGAGCTGCTCGACGACCTCTCCAAGATAACCCTCTACGTTTTGGATACGATCAACGTATGCCTCTGCGTCGCTTGAGTCGGATACGCGATGAATATTGATGAGCGAGCTAGGAATTTGAGTATGTGCACCACGAAATTGATGGAGCGCATAACGGTGGTGCCGAAAGTCATCCATCGCTAGCGATCGCTCCAGTGACATGCGATAGAGATCGAGAGAGAGCTTTCCAGCCTCCGGAAGTGCAGTTCGATCAAACTCAGCCAGGTCGATAAGGCCCTGCTCCATACGTGCGCGCTCTTCGTCATTAAACGCTTCGGACTGAGGGTTCCATTCACCGTGACGATCCTTGATGCCCAAGTAGCTGGCGGTGAAAGGTTGCCGCGATAGATTGTCGGCAAACACCTTGGCAAGGTAAGCATTCAATCGCTCGTGTTCTGACATCGAGATGTCGCTCCCCACACCAGTAGCACTCTGCTCCGTTTGTGAAAGAGCTGCCTTCGCTGTTGATTGCGTTGGCTCTGCATTACCGCAGCCCATTAGCGAGATACTGAAGACGCTACCAAGGATCAAAAGCAAAATATTTCGATTCATCACAATACCTACACACGAAAAATGAAAGCGCGATGATAGCTCAGTTACTACCACAAATCGGAGCGCCGTTTGTGCTTGCCTGAAAAAGGCCCGAACCTTAAGGTCTACTCACGAGTAGCGGAGAATAAACTGTGCCGAAGGGACCCATACAAACCGATGCGCAAATGCATCTCGACCAGACTAAAGCTGAGACGCTTGATGGTACTCGCAGGCGTGCAACAGAAAAGCGTCACAGCAAAGGGTACCGAACGGCTCGAGAAAATTTGCAGGATCTCGTCGATGACAAGAGCTTTATTGAATACGGCCAGCTAGCCGTCGCTGCCCAGCGCGATCGTCGAGACCCATCTACGCTTCGTGTTGATACCGCAGCAGATGGCGTCATTACCGGCACAGCAACAATCAACGCTGCGCTTCGTCCAAATGAGTGTACCGACGTGGCTGTCGCTGTCTACGACTACAGCGTACTCGCCGGAACCCAAGGCTTTTTCCACCACCAAAAGCTTGACCGTATCTTTGAGATCGCTGAGCGAGAGCGACTGCCGTTTGTCATGTACACCGAAGGTGGTGGCGGACGCCCCGGTGATACCGACGTCAAAGTAAACATCGCTGGTCTCAATAGCACTTCTTTTAGCCGCTGGGCGGGGCTCACCGGAAAGGTACCTCGCATTACGGTAAATAATGGCTACTGCTTTGCGGGTAATGCAGCGCTCTTTGGTGCGGGTGATGTTCGCATTGCGACAAAGAGTTCATCGATTGGTATGGCAGGACCTGCCATGATTGAAGGTGGCGGGCTTGGTGTCTTCCATCCTGACGAAATTGGCCCAGTTAACACACTCTGTAACGTAGGCGCCGTCGATCTGCTTGCAGAAGACGAGGCGCATGCAACCGCACTCGCCAAGTGGACCTTAAGCTACGCACAGGGAAAAACCTCCCCCGGTACTGTGGCTGATCAAACTGCGCTCAGAACCTGTCTACCTGAAAACCGACGGATGGCTTACGACGTCCGGAAAGTCATGAAGACCCTATTCGATCAACGGTCAGTGCTCGAACTTCGTCCGGTCTATGGCCGTGCCGTGGTGACTGCATTTGCACGTATTGAAGGTCATCCCGTCGCTGTTATCGCCAGCGATTGCCGCCATCTTGGCGGTGCCATTGACGTTGACGCTGCGCGTAAAGCGGGTGAAATGATGGAGTTAGCGAAGCGCTGGCAGTTGCCGATCGTATCTCTAGTAGATACCCCCGGATTTATGGTTGGTCCGGAAAGCGAGGCCATGGGCGCCGCAAAGGTTATGCCTGAACTCTTCAACACGGCTGCCGGTGTCACAACACCTTGGGTCGGTCTTTTCCTACGACGCGGCTATGGCTTAGGGGCAATGGCGCTTGTGGGTGGCTCCTTCGAATTCCCAACGCTCACGGCGAGCTGGCCGCAAGGTGAGTTCGGCGGGATGGGCCTCGAAGGCGCTGTTCGACTTGGCTTCAAAAAGGAGCTCGAAGCAACACCTGCCGGCGAAGCGCGCGATACGCTGTATGAAAAGCTGGTCGCGGAGATGTATCAAAAAGGTCGAGCCACGGAAGCAGCGGCGTATCTTGAAATCGATATGGTTATAGACCCAGCGGAAAGTCGTGCAGTGATTTTGCGAGGCTTGGGTTTATAAGGCCAAGGCGTCGACGACATCGATTTGTAAAACCTTGGCTTGTAAGACATGGTTTTTTGAGACCTAGGGTTTTTGAAACCTCAGCGTAAGGAACGCATTTTTAGCTGGCCGTTTTTTAGCTCCTCGTTTGCAGCGCTTTCATTCTCAATGCCTACGCGTGTTTTCAATGCCTTCACACGTCTTCACTGCCTACGCGCGCAAGAGATGTGCAAAGCCTCAATTTGCGCGAAAAACCCATAAATGTAAAACCGCACTTGTCCAAAGCAGCTCATCATAATACTGTATAAATAAACAGTAATATGATGACTTAAGTGCTCTGGCTTTGCTTACACTTTCCAAAACTCCCTCTTGAAGCATTGGCCTCCAAGCCCGTATGTAATGACGATATTTTACGTGTCGTTATTGAGGGACAGCGGGCCATTACCTGCGACGATGAGGTTGAGGCACTCGGTGTAACACCGGGACTCAAACAATCCACCGTGAGCGGCTTACTCAGCGGTCACCCGCTCAAGCTTCTGTCCAGAGAGCCTGAAAAAGAACTTAAAGTACTCAAGCGCCTTCGGCAGTGGGCCTATTCAATCACTCCTACCCTTACGCTGTGGCGAGATGAATGTCTTCAGCTAGAAATCGGTCGCTGCTTGTTAGTCCACGGTGGCTTAGAGCGCTTAATCGAAAAGATCACTGCCGAACTCGATCGGCGCGGCTTTACGACACATATTGGAATCGGCCCGAGCCAGGAAAGCGCCTGGCTATTCAGTCAAACCAGCCGTACCGCTGAAGCATCGCAACTCGATGATGGCGCATCGTTAGAAACCCGACTGAGCTCGACCGCCCTCCATCGACTTGATGGGTTTGAGAAGGATGTCTCTGCACTCAACAAAGCCGGCATTCATCGCTTCGGCGAACTCTTCGCACTTCCCCCAGAAAGCCTAAAGCGGCGCTGCAGTCAGGCGTTTTGCAACTGGATAGATCGACTCCTGTGCCGGATCGAGGTTGCCGTAGAGGACTTCCATCCAGAACCTGAGTACAGCGATATTGCTTGGCTAGGCTACGGGTCCACAAACAATCAGGAACTCATCTACCCCATGGAGCAGTTACTCCAGGACTTCTCACAGTTTCTGAGGAATACTCAACTGCAAACGCAGCATATACGCTGGGACTTCATTGCAACCCAGGGTGAAAGCCCCGAGCTACACGTGCACAGTAGTGAGTGCCATAACGACCCAATGCGTTGGTTAGAACAATCACGCCTAAAATTAGAGCAACTTCAGTTCGACGATCTCATCGAAGGTATTTCACTTACAGCCTGCGAGCTCAGCTTGGCGCAACTCACAACGCAAGACCTGTTTCTCGAGTCGAAACATCAAGAGCCTTTATCGCAACTCATTGACCGTCTTCGTAGCCGATTGGGTTTCCAGGCGGTATCACACGTTTATGAGCGTGCCGAGCACTTACCCGAGCACTGCTCATTTATCGACGCCAATCAACTCGACGCACCAACAGCCAAGGCAAAAA
>CBFHQN010000096.1:0-7592 GCA_965657765.1 Luminiphilus sp.
GAAAATATTTTGCCTGGGTTCATGATGCCACTGGGGTCAAAAATCGCTTTGATCGCGCGCATCGACGCGATCTCGCTCTCTGATCGAGTGTACTCGAGGTAGGGTGCTTTCAGGGTGCCGACACCATGCTCTGCAGAGACACTCCCGCCAAGCGCTTTAATGGCTTTGAAAATATCGATAGAAACCTCGCCACATCGCTCCTTGAAGTCAGCGATGTCGAGCGTCTCGGGTTTCAAAATGTTGAGGTGTAAATTGCCATCCCCAATATGTCCATACCAGCAAACTTCCCAGTCTGGGTAGTGCTGATGCACAACATCATCAACCGCTGATAATAGTTCCGGTACTTTGGAGACGGTCGATGAAATATCATTTTTGTAAGGCGTCCAACGCGTGATGGTCTCTGAGATATCCTCCCGCAGCCGCCAAAGCGCCCTTGCTTGCGCAACGCTTTGACTCATTACGGCATCCAATACCCAGCCTTCTTCCATGCAGGCTTCGACAGCCTCAAAGATCACAGCGTCGGTCTCCTCGCCGTCACGCTCAAACTCAATTAGTGCGTAGAAGGGTGTTTGTGTTTCAAAAGGGCGGGCAACGCCGGCGTGCTCAACCACTTTTGACACTGCAAGCTCTGAGAAGAACTCGTAGGCGAGCAGCGGCGTTGTGGCTTGAATGCGCTGCAGAACCTGCATAATCGCGTCCATATCGCTGAGACCAAGCACCAATACCGTAGGGTCCTTCGGTGGTGAGCAGAGTTTCAGTGTCGCTTCGGTAATAAAGCCTAATACGCCTTCAGAACCGATAAAGAGGTGTCTAAAATCAAGGCCCGTATTGTTCTTCATCAGACCTCGATTGAGCTCCAGTATCTCACCTGTGCCCGTAACCACGGTGAGGCCCGCCACCCATTCACGGGTCATGCCGTAGCGAATCACATTGATACCGCCCGCATTGGTGGCAATGTTGCCGCCAATCTGACTCGAGCCGCTTGATGCAAAATCGACAGGGTAGAAAAGCCCGGCTTCACTCGCCGCCGCTTGGATCGTCTGGGTGACCGCTCCGGCACCTACCTGAATGGTTCTGTCGGTTTTGTTAACCGGATGAATCGTATTCAGCTTATCAAGCGAGACAACAACCTCACCGTTTGCGGCAACAGCACCACCACTCAGCCCGGTACGACCACCGGAGGGCACTAGAGCAACGCCTTGAGCCCTTGCAAACTTAACGATGTCGGCAACGTCACTGGTGGTTCGAGGAAAGACAACGGCGAGCGGCGCCGGTTGGGTAAAACGTGTCCAATCTTGCCCGTAGCTTTCGAGGATTGGGGCTTCCATTGAGACCTGATCCTCAGAGAGCACAGACTTGAGTGCATGAATAACGTCTATTGACGGCTGTGACACATTGAACTCCAAAGCGGTAAGGACCGTAATGTTATCATCCGCGCCCCGCGCACTCACCTTCAGAAGCAGGTTATGAAACAACAGTCCCTCCAAAAATCGAAGATCAAGTTCCTGTTGCTCGAGGGCGTTCATCAGAGCGCGATCGATGCATTGGCGAAAGCCGGTTACACCAATGTCGTGACCTATCCTAAAGCGCTTCCAACCGATGATTTGAAACAAGAGATAAAAGATGCGCACTTTGTCGGCATTCGCTCGCGCACGCAGCTCTCTAAGGATGTGCTTGATGCAGCAGGGCGCCTGGTCGCTATTGGTTGCTTTTGTATTGGTACCAACCAGGTAGATCTTGAGGCTGCAGCACGCCTTGGTATTCCAGTATTTAACGCGCCTTTTTCGAATACACGGAGCGTTGCCGAGCTTGTTATGGCTGAAGTTATTTTGTTGCTTCGAGGCGTGCCGCAACGAAGTGCTGCTGCGCACCGGGGCGAGTGGCAGAAAAGCGCAACGGGCTCGTTCGAGTGCCGCGGCAAAACCCTTGGCATTATTGGCTACGGCAATATTGGTATGCAGCTCGGCGTGATTGCTGAGAGCTTAGGCATGAAGGTGGTTTATTTTGACGTCGAGTCCAAGTTACCCCTCGGAAACGCGCAGCCCAAAGCAACATTGAAAGCGCTACTTGGAGAGTCACATGTCGTGAGTTTGCATGTACCCCAACATGCCAGCACCGAGCTGTTGATCGGTCGACAAGAGATAGCGGCTATGCGCTCGGGCGCCATGTTGATAAACGCATCGAGAGGGAACGTGGTCGATCTTGATGCCCTAGCAGAGGCATTGAATGGCAATCACATAGGCGGCGCTGCCATCGATGTGTTTCCTGTCGAGCCCCGGTCAAATAACGACGAGTTCCATTCGCCCCTTCGTGGCATCGATCAGTGCATTCTCACGCCCCATATCGGTGGCTCGACCCAAGAAGCGCAGGAAAATATTGGTGTCGAGGTGGCGGAAAAGCTCACGCGCTATAGCGATAACGGCACCACAACTTCTGCGGTCAATTTTCCTGAGGTTGCGCTGCCAGAGCATGAAGGTAAGCACCGACTGCTGCACGTCCACCAAAACATTCCGGGTATTATGAGTGCGATTAACCAAGTATTTAGCGATAGCTCGGTTAATGTGAGTGGTCAGTACCTGCAAACCATGGGCGATACTGGATACGTCGTAATCGATATCGAAAGCGATTATTCGAAGAACCTGATTAATCAGCTGTCGGTGATCGAAGGCACACTGCGGACGCGCGTTCTTTTTTAGACCAGAGCCTCTTGTCACAGCAAGAGATTGGCTACAAAGCAGTGTAGATGGTGTTTCGTAAGTTGGCCTGACTGCGTGACCTGTGGACTAAACTTAAGCGCAATAAAAAGCCCTCGGATGAGGGCTCTGATAGGTGTCTTTGCGTAACTCATGAAGCTGTAACGAGCAGCCCTCCTAGTGCCACGCTAACGTCTAGCGATTTGCTAATGAATTGTCCGTGCTCATAGAGCCGCAATCGTTTTCAAAGAAATCGAGCATAGTCTCGTACAACGCAATTTTATGGTGATAAAACAGCGTATTAGAGAAGTGGTCTGCGCCCTCTAGGATGAGCTTCTGGTAATCAACTCCTGCTCGATCAAGCTCGTCAATGTATTTATCAAAGTGCTCTGGTGGGACACGTTGGTCATTATCCCCATGTACAACGAGCATGGGCACATTTATTTTCTTGACCTCTTTGATGGGTGATACGGCACCGTCCCAAGTCGTCAGCTGCTCAATCTTGGCTGAACCCTCGATCCGGTAGCGGTAGTAATCCATCTGCATATCGGGGTCAGTCACGGCGGCGCCGGCAATGACGCACTGATAGATCTGATCGTCACGCGCCGCGGCAATTAACGCTGCGTAACCGCCATACGACCAGCCGAACATTGCCATACGGTCAGGATCTACAAGTCCTTGCTTGACCAAATAAAGCGCGCCATCGTCTTTATCGTCTTGCATCGCGCGACCGGCTTCTGAGCCGTTGATAAACGCCGACTTGTAAAACTCCAAGCCGTATTTCTGCGAGCCACGATACTGCGGTTGAAGCACCATATACCCGTTGTTGGCCAACATTTGTGACCACTCATCAAATCGATCAACGGTCTCTGAGACGTACGGACCACCGTGAGGCATTACAACGAGCGGGAACGGACCTTCACCGTTTGGCACGGTCACGTAGCCGTTAATGGTCTCGCCGTCTCGCGCCTTATAAGTGATGTATTCAACTTTTGCGAGTTGATCGTGCTCAAGATAGGGCTTGGCACCACTGACTTTGGAGACCTTGCCGTTACGGATAAGGTAGTAGGTGCCAGGGTCTCGAGGTCCTGAGTTAGTGACAATCAGCGTATTACCATCGCGCGATCGGCCGGATATGCGGATCTGATCAGCATTGGGAATAAGTGCTTCTAACTGCTGGTAAAGCGCTGCTTCCTGTCCATTGAAGAACTCTCGATGACATTTATCTTTGCACCACGAGATGCCAGCGATCTCATCTGGATTTGCCAGTTGATTGCTGTGACCAAATGGATATCCTCCATCTACGTCATTTCGACGATAGACGGCTTCCGAAAATTTTTGATTCTCGGCATCGAAAGACCAAAGACCCGCTTTGTCGTATCCATTATGGGCTAGAACTAAGAAGTGGTTCTCTGCAGTGTCATCTGGAATTATGGGCCTAAATTGCTCGAAGCTATCTTCGTGCTGGCGGTACATTTCACGCCACTCTGTAGTGCCCTTGGGCCGCCAATGATAGGTGTACTCATCGGTGCGTACGTCATAACCAAAGGCGTGCGTCGCATTACCCTCGCTATCGAATTGGATATTTCCGAGCGAAATTTTGCCGCGCATCAGGAGTTTGCGACGATTAGTTTTGACGTCGTACTCCCAATACGACCGAGGGCGAATGGTCGTTGCGACTGCCTGAAGTCCATTTGGAACGCCTTCCTGAATGGATATGATTATTTTATTTTTCTTGTCGGGGAGCACTTCCTCAACCCTGAAAAAGTCCTGCCGTATTCGGCCAATTGGGGTCTTTTTAGATCCATCGTATTTGACGTTCTGGTATTCATAAACGCCTTGGTTAAAGCCTTCGATGATCTCACGAACCTGCTGTCGGGCGCTGAATAGGAAAACGTCGTCGTCGATCCACCGAATCCCAGGCAAAATTTCCATCGGACTCGAATCGATTCGGAGTGGCTCGGCTTCCAAATTATCTGAGTCGTACAGCTCGATGATGGGGTTTCCACCGCGCTCCAAGATTCGGGTCAACGCAAATTGTGAACCATCGGGCGAGAGTGAGACGCCGGTGACCGCAGAGCGGCGTGCCCAGTAATCAAGTGGATAAGGCTCAGCACTTACCTCAGTGACACAAAGACTGAATAGCACTGCAAAACACGTGTAGCGCAACATGATCAAACTCCTTTTCTGGATATTTATATCGTAGTCGATTTTGCAAAAAAAAAGCGCACCGAAGTGCGCTTTTTTGAGAGTAACGATTAGCTTTTAGAAGCCAATGTCGAAGTTATAAGACGCGTTCACGAAGAATGTGCGGCCCATTACGTCATAGCCGTAGCCGATTGGACGTGCTTTAACACCGAGGACCTCACTTGGGTCAGCAAGTGGTGGTGCCTTATCTTCGAGGTTTCTTACGCCCATGCCCAGCGTCCAGTTGTCTTCACGATAGAAGAAGGAGACGTTGTGGACCATGTAGCTGCCAGTTTCACCGAGGTCACGACAAAGCTCGTCATCGGGTGGTCCCAAGCAGGTGTCAGAGTTGGTAAATGCGTCAGAGAACTCATCGACCGCATCAACGTCCTGTGAAACAGCACCCAAATAGCGTGTCTGCCAGTTCATTGTCCAGCGGTCCCACGAGAGTCGAACCTGACCCAGTGCACGCCACTCTGAGAAGCCCCATTCGCCCTCGTAACGCTCGAAGTCGACGCTTCCGTCAGGGTTCGTGAACGTCAGAGAGCGCTCGAGGTTGCGGTTCGCTGTAAGATTGACAGAGAAATCAACGGGGACGCCGAGGTCGATTACATCTCTGAATGTCAGGTTGTAGTCGATGCCGCGCGCACGCTCGAGGTCTCGGTTGATGAAACCAAGGTCCATCAGCTGAATGCGAGGATCGGTTGGATCTGATAAATCACGCTGGATACGATCACAGAATACCGAAGAGCCCGTTCCCGCCTCGTCGTACAAGCAGTCAGAGATGATGAAGCCGGTTGAAGGCTCGATCACCGTATTCTCAACCTTGACTGAGTAGTAAGTCATGCCCAACGACAGGTCGAACTTGTTGCTGAAGTCCTGCTCGTAGGCAAAGCCGTAAGAGAACGACTCCGACTCTTCAGGATCAAGCGTCAAGCTACCGCCTTGCTGTACTTCTGTACTGAAGGTATTGAATCCACCGTTATTAGCGAGTGTTGGGTCAACTCCCGTTGCACGACAGTTCGCTAGTAGCTCTGGGTCACGCTGGTCGAGTTCTGGGTTGTAACCCCCCGTCGCATTTGGATCGGTTGGATCATTGGCAAGCGCTGACTCAGGGATGTAACAAGGGTCAAACACGTTTGTGAAGCCCGTTGATCCAAGCAGGAACAATTCACGGTTGTTAGGTGCGCGGAAGGCTGTACCCCAAGTTGCTCTTAATAAAAAGGGCTCGGTGGGACGGTAGCCAACTTTTACAGAGGCCGTGTCGTTGTTGCCGTAGTACTCGTGGTCGGTAAGACGTCCCGCGAGGTTGACAGTCAATTCCTTCAAGAGAGGAAGATCAGCGCGCAATGGCAGCTGAACTTCGGCAAATGCTTCTTTGATTGAAACATCACCAAAGGCACCTTTGTCTGCAAAGAAGCCCCAGAACAATCCGTCGCGAGCAACTGCATCGGGGTTCGACTGAATGTCATCGTTACGATACTCAAGACCTACCGCCAACTGCGCCATTTCGCCGCCAGGCATCTCGAAGATGTCGCCGTCGAGGACTAAACTCAGTAGCGTCTGCTCGTAGACCGTGTTGAAGTCGCGAGAGTCGAAGAGATAGTCGCGCTCAGCTTGTGTCTCGAAATCACCTGTGACGGTGCCAACGGGGTAAAGCGAAGGCGCGTACATATTGACTGGAACACAGCCAGCAGTATCTGACGCAAGTGTTGCACCCGTATCGTTTTCACAAGGTGTACTGGTTGTCGAGTGGTAGCCCAGTGCCAACTCAAGACGGTCTTCACGCACACCGTAACGCGATGAATCACCCTCTGATCGGTTGTACGCGATTGAGAAGTCACCACGCCAGTTGCTGAGTGTGCCTACGTCGAGGAACGGCAGGTCAGCTGTAGCACCAAACACGATGCGCGCGTGCTCCATTTCTACATCAACCAAATTACGATCGCCGCGAACGGAGACGATTGGCAATGTATCGACTGGACCAATAGCGGTTCCGCCAACAAACGAGAGGCCCAGGACATCACGGAAGAACGCTGCAGGTGCTCCAAAATTGTTAATCCACTGCTGTTGAATGCCCGGGTTGTCTAGGTAGGCCCCGTATGCCAGACCACAGTCAACACCGTTGGGCTGGTTGGGGTTACAGAGGTTGTAGGGGTTCAGCGCAGGAACGTTGGGGAAGAGCTGACCTTCGCCGCTATTCTGGTTGACCTCATAGGTGTTGTACATCGCCTCAAAATAAGGCGTGACGTTCATGTCACCGTCGAGCGTTGTCTCACCGTAAGCCAAGATGTTCATTGACTCAGACTTTGGAAATAGGTCTGAGGTCAAGTCACTGGGTGCACCGTTGAGGTTGTAGTCTAGGAAGTTGATATCACCAACGCCATCACCGTTGCCATCCGAAGCAATGCCCAGGAAGGGGTCAGCTGATTCACTGAAGTTTGGCCATCCACCATTCGAGGTTCCGGGTGTGTAGTAAATGGAGCCAGCGGGGATTGCGCTAATAAACGTTCGTCCCGCAAGACTTAACGAAGAGCACTGGCCTACATCGGGGTAGCCGAGGTTTGCGTAGTACTGATCTTGCCGACGAATCTCCCCGCTTTGGGTGATTTCTACGTTACCCGTGCACTCGTTCGTCCACGGACGGTCTTGGTATCGGATGCGCTCTTGTTCTGAGTATTCAATACCGATACCAAAAACGCTTTTATCGGT
>CBFHQN010000097.1:0-7560 GCA_965657765.1 Luminiphilus sp.
AAAAGTGCCTTGTAAACCGCTCGCTACCACGTCGGGGGTAGTCGCGAGAATCGCCCTAAAAAGTACCCGTAAATCGTGGTGAATTCTATTTCGTTTCGCCTCACCTACTAATACACTCGCCACCTCTAGAACAATAAGCTTGCCAGAGGAGACATTCATGGCAGACCTACCAAAACACGCGCGAGTTGTTGTTATCGGACAGGGGGGTATTGTCGGTGCATCGGTAGTTCATCACCTCATCGAAGAAGGCTGGGATGATATCGTTGGGCTCGAGAAATCAGCCATCCCAACGGACATCGGCTCGACATCGCATGCATCTGATTTCTGCTACATGACCTCGCACGACAAGCTTACGGTCTGGACGAGTAACTACAGCCGCGAGTTCTACAAAAAGCGTGGGAACTACATCGAAATTGGCGGCCTGGAAGTCGCTCGTAAGGACGACGATGGCCGCATGTTGGAGCTCATTCGCAAGGTCGGTTCTGGTAAGGCATTTGGCACCAAGGCCTACATGATCTCTGCGGCTGAAGCGAAAGAAAAATTTCCACTTCTTGAGGAAGATCAGATCCAGGGTGCTATGTGGGATCCAGAGGCAGGACTTGTAACACCACGATCGCAAAAAGTAGCAGGAGATCTCGTTGACGAAGCCGTTGCAAGTGGCAAGCTCAAAGCATTCGCGTACACCCCAGCCACCAAAGTTCTGGTTGAAGACGGTGTTGCCGTGGGTGTCGAAACACCCAAGGGCACCATCATGGCAGACCACATCGTGCTGTGTGCTGGCATTTGGGGTTCGTTGATATCCGAAACGGCCAACGTGACGTTGCCGCTGATGCCGCTCGAGCACCCATTGTTGTTCTTTGGACCTTGGGATCACCTCGAAGGCACTGGCAAAGACATTGTCTACCCTTTGCTACGCGACCAGGGCAACTCAGCTTATGTGCGCGATACTGGAGACCCAACAACACCCGAGGGCGGCCTCCTCGAATGGGGTTACTACGAGCCCTCCGAACCGCGACTCGTAGAGGCGCGTGATATCGCTGAGCCAGGCGAGGCCCGTCTTTCACCCTCAATGCGCGACATGACGCTTGATCAGGTAATGGACGCGTTTGAGCGCGCCATCGAGCTCACGCCAATCTTGGGCGAGCTTGGCTGGGAAGAGCGTCGATCGTTCAATGGCCTGCTGTCAGTCACTGTGGACAGCGGCTCTATTATCGGTGAGTCCGTTGAAGCGAGGAATCTGTGGCTCTGCGAGGCAGTTTGGGTCAAAGATGGCCCTGGCGCTGGCAAGCTGTTGGCGGAATGGATGACGCACGGACGAACAAGCATGGATCCGCATAGCATTGATCCTGCGCGTCACTACCCCATCCAAAAGACCGACGAGTACATTCGCGGTCACTGCTATGAATCATCGCAGAAGATTTATACACCTGCGGTACACCCGCGTGAGCCATTTGCGACCTCGCGAGGAATGCGTGTTAGCCCGTTCTACGAACGTGAAGTCGCACTCGGCGGTTACTTCATGGAAGTCGCCGGTTGGGAGCGAGCACACGGATACGCCGCGAATGAGGAGACGTTACTCGCAAAGTATCGTGATCAGGTACCAGTGAGAGAAGCTGAGTGGGACAACCGTCACTTCTGGGAAGTCTCTAATGCAGAACAGCTCGCCATGAGTGACGGCGTTGGCATGATCAATCTCTCACACTTCGCCATCTTCGACGTGGAAGGCTCTGATGCTGAAGCCCTAATGGAATACCTCTCGGTAGCAAAAGTTGGCGGGGACACTGCAATTGGAAAGGGTGTGTACACTCACTTCCTCGATCAAGCCGGTGGTATTCGATCCGATTTGACCATCATCCGGCTCGCCGACGACTGTTTTCGAGTGGTCTGTGGTGGTGACACGGGCAATCGCGACTATGTCTGGATGCGTGACGTGAGTGAGCGCAAGGGCTTCCCAAACGTCACCTTCCACGATCGTAGTGAGGAACTGTCTACTTTGGGGCTGTGGGGTCCTGAGGCGCGCGTCACCCTGGCCAAACTAATGGATGACCCTGAGAGCATCTCTAATGAGTCTTTCCCCTTCGCGACAACCAAGGAAATCACAGTCTGCGGCGTCAAGGTGTGGGCTTTCCGCATCAGCTACGTGGGTGAGCAGGGCTGGGAGCTTTACTTCCCGTTCTCTGACGGCCTAGCCATCTGGGATGCGTTGTTCGAACTGGGTGTGACACCTGTCGGCATTGAGACCTACGCTAACAGCCGGCGTCTTGAGAAGAGCTTACGGCTGCAAAACGCTGACCTTGAAACTGACTACAACCTGTACGAGGCTGCACTCGCACGACCTAAAGTCAAAGCCGCGGAATTTCACGGTAAAGAGGCGTATGTACAGCAGCGGGAACTCGACGAGCAAGCGGCCTATCTCTGCACCTTCGTTCTCAAAGATACAACGGATAGCAATGGTGTTGTGCGCTACCCAATTGGTAACTGGCCCATCCTTGACCGCGAGTCGAAAGAAGTCCTCATCGATTCGCACGGTCGTCGCTCATACACCACGAGCATGTCCTTTGGACCCAGCCTTGGGATGAATATCGCGATGGGTTACCTGCCTGTCGACAGGGCAAAGGAAGGCGAAATTGTTCTTATCGAATACTTCGGCGAGCACTACGAGGCTGAGGTTATGAAGGTAGGCTACGGTGCACTTTTGGACCCGACAAACGAGCGTCCAAAGAGCTAACACCGCTTGCGTCGACTTCTGTTAAAAAGGGGCCTGAGGCCCCTTTTCTTTTTTGGTTTTCATTTTTTATCGTTTCTTTATTTCGATCGCGTTTTCGCTTTCCGCTTCTAGTTAACTCTCCTGTGCGATGGCTCTTGCCGCTACGCCCTCGTCGGACAACATACGGAACGCCGAGCTATAGGCAAAATCGAACGCAAATCCTTCTAACTCGCTTTCTTGATAGTCTAACTCACCTAACATGAATGTTTCGCTGAGTGAACTTAAGGCAAGGTGTCTAGCCGGATCGAAAATGGGTTCATCAACAAGGGGCTTGTAGGGATCGGGACGACCGGCTGGAAAAGGGAGTGCGCGTTCTTTATTCACACAGCTGGGTCCTCGTGTGACGGCTTAGCTAACCGCGACGGCGTCGCCTGCGAGGCGCCTCAAGCGGGTCAGACGCCTTCTGTGCAGGTCGCTCGATAACAGAGAATAAATTCGAGAACGGGTCTGACTTGTGTGGAAACGCCATAGCGGCGACGAAGTAATCCTGGAAATCCGTCTCCGTTGCCGTCTCGATACGCTCAGCTTTGTTGACTGTGCGCTGGATACCGTCGCGAGCATCATGATCCAAGAGCGCAATTCGGGCACCAACACCTGCGGCATTTCCTGCGGACGAGACATGATCGAGCGAGCAATCCGGGATCAATCCGAGCACCATGGCGTGCTCAACGCTAATGTGACTACCGAAGGCTCCGGCTAGGCGAATGCGATCCACCTTAGACACCGCCATTTTATCCATCAGCAATTTAATTCCGGCGTAGAGCGCAGCCTTTGCTAACTGGATCTGACGTACGTCGTTTTGCGTCACGACGATATCGCGCTGAGACTCATCCTCGGCAAAGTGCAATATATAGGACCAAGTACGGCCATGGGCGCGGACGCGCGACGTGCGCTCCGCAAGCGCTCCTTGAACAATACCATCCTCTGAAATAATACCCGCCAGAAACATCTCAGCGATCACTTCGATAATGCCTGAGCCGCAAATGCCGGTAATACTTAGATCGCGAGTCGACTCACCAAAGCCCGCATCGTTAGACCAAAGCTCCGATCCAATCACTCTGAATTTAGGCTCTAGGGTCTCACGATCGATTCGCACACGCTCGATTGCCCCGGCAGTCGCCCGCTGCCCTGCGCTAATTTCACCACCCTCGAAAGCGGGTCCTGTCGGACTTGAACAAACGAGTAGCCGGTCTTTGTTACCAAGAACAATTTCAGCGTTCGTGCCCACATCGACAATCAAGCTCATCACGTCGTCAGTGTCGGGACTCTCAGCAAGAATCACACCTGCGGTGTCCGCACCCACATGACCCGCAATACAGGGCAGCACGAAAAGCCGAGCTTGCTTGTGCGTGTCTAGCCCCAAATCACGCGCCTTAAGCGTCACTGCCTCATCGACCGTGAGTGCAAAAGGCGCGCCTCCCAAATTAATAGGGTTAATGCCCAAAACTAAATGGTGCATGATTGGATTGGCGACCAGCGAGATCTCCAAAATATTGTCCGTAGTTTCGCCCAGCTGATCCGTGAGCTCTACGAACAGTTTGCTAAGCGCATTCTGAATAGCGGCGCTCATCGCCTCGGCACCCTCGGGGTGCATCATGATGTAACTGACGCGGCTCATTAGGTCTTCGCCGAACGGAATCTGCGGATTCATTACACTTGCTGACGAAAGCACATCACCCGTGGAGAGGTCGCACAGATGCGCAGCAACCGTCGTGGACCCCACATCGACCGCAACGCCTCGTGGTGATTCAAACAGCCCCGACCAGATACCTATTACTTGTCGGGACTCAAAGACTGCAACGGTCACACCCCGATCGCCCGATGCAAGGGCTGTTTGCAGCTTTATAAGTTCAGACGTTTCTATGGTGAGATCAGTCAGCTCCCAATCTTTCAACAGTGCCTCGAGGAGGAGCTTTGCCTCGCCCCGTGCATCCTCGAGAGTCGACTCGGGCAAGGTGACGAAATACAAGCGAGTTGCCGTATTGAGCTGAATATCGCGATGCTCGGCATCTTTGCGGATGATTTGACGGTGCACCTGACTCTCAGGGGGCACATCAATAATAACGTCGGCGAGTAACTCCGCGTGACAACTCAGCCGCCGCCCCTCAGGCAGTGGGCCTTTCCGCTCATTAAATTTAACTTCGGTTGCAACGAGCGGAGACAGATGCTCCGGACTCGAGGTCATCTCATGCTTTTGGAAAGTGCCCGACATGCAGGCGATCTGGCAGCGACCGCAGAGCCCACGGCCACCGCAGACCGAGTCGATATCTACGCCTAACGTTCGGGCGGCTTCGAGCAGGCGGGTGTGTTTTGGAAACTCGCCCCGCTTTCCCGATGGTAAAAAGAGAACTTTGACCTGCTCGGCAGACACCTGCGTACGTTAGCCTCTTCGGCGTCCTGAACGACCGCGACGCGCGCCAGCACCTTCAGGAGCGGGCTCACGATAAGCCTTAATCCAATTAGCGCAATCGGGGTCGTGTCCCATCATAACGTCACCACCTCTCACGGCCTGCATCACTTCGGCGTGCAGTGGACTCGTAATCGCAGACGTCATACCCGCACCCATTGCCATTGTAAGAAATGCTCCATTGATACCATTTCGATTAGGGAGACCAAAACTCACATTTGACGCGCCACAAGTGGTATTGACCTTCAGCTCTGTGCGAAGACGACGAACCAACTCCATCACCTGCACGCCCGCTTTATTGATAGCGCCAATCGGCATAACAAGTGGGTCGACCACGACATCTTCATGTGAAATACCGTAATCGGCTGCACGCTCAACAATCTTCTTGGCCACCTTGAATCGCTCGTTGGGATCCTCAGAAATACCGGTCTCATCATTTGAGATCGCGACCACGGCAGCTCCGTACTTGGCTACAAGTGGCAGCACACGTTCAAGAACCTCGTCCTCACCGGTAACAGAGTTCACCAAGGCTTTACCTTGATAGACAGAAAGACCTGACTCCAACGCTTCCACAATAGAAGAATCAATGCTCAAGGGGACGTCAGTGACTGACTGAACGAGCTGCACGGCTTCGGCGAGAATACGGGGCTCATCAGCCAGTGGGATACCTGCGTTCACATCCAACATATGTGCACCCGCAGCAACCTGCGCAAGCGCATCTGCTTCTACGCGGCTGTAGTCCCCGTTCTTCATTTCTTCCGCAAGAATCTTGCGGCCAGTGGGATTGATACGCTCACCAATAACAACGAAAGGTTGATCAAAACCGATGCGAACTTCTTTAGTGGCCGAGCTGATAATAGTGGTCGTCATGAGTGTCTCCGGTGCACTGGTTTAATCGTTGTGCACGCTTTCTTATTAAAAAATCCCGGTAATCGGTTATCTACCGCTCGACCCAATACCAAGGTGTTGCTGACGCGCGTTTTGTAACGCCTCAGCCCTTGGGATGCAAGCTAATTTGCCGCGTCAAATCCCTTGTTTTTTACCCAGTTCGCGAGCATCTCATCAGTCACCTCTGACTCGATAGCTTTACCAATCTGGGCGGCGAGATCTTGCGCGCTCTGATCTGACTCTATCGTGGTTGTTACGCGTCGCCATTCTTCGAGATAAGCGTCACTTCCACCTTTCCCCGCGCGCATTGCTGCCCGATCTATCGCAGCCTGGAAGCGATGCTCCAAAAGGTACTTCCCACGCTCTCGACCTCGCTTGATCAGAACCTGCGAGGGAATGTCTCGCCAATAAACGTCTATTCGTTGCACCTTCTATACCCTCGCCTATACCCTCGCCTATACCCTCGCTCGACCTCAAGAAACTGTTACGACTTGTTCCTCTAAACTCGAGGCTAGCAAACCATAACCGGTGTCGATTATTTCGAGCGGGAGACCCAAACGATCCGCGGCCGACTCCGCAGCGAAGCGCAATGTAGCGTCAACCGTTTGAGCGAGATATACCACTTTGCGGTAATGACCGAACAGCATACTTTCCAACTCAGGATGGGCGTCTAGCTTCATATCATCGATGACTAAGCGCTCGAAATGACGTGCGAGAAAATCGGTGAGATAAAACGTTCCGGGCTCAGCATTGGCGAGCTCTCGAAACACCTCGCTGGTTGCGAAGAATTCGTAACAATGGGCACCTGGCAAGCGCTCAGCACCGAAACGTTTCGCTACACGATCAACGCCGCCACCCGTGCCACAATCAGCATAGGCAATGACAATTTTTTTGTAATCGGAGTGGCGCTTATCGAGCGCTTGCTCGAGCTGCTCTGCAATCCGCTCAGGGCGACTGTGCAACGCGGCGTCTAGGCACTGAACGTCGACGCCGGACCAATGATTAGCCTTCTTGAGCGCGGTGATCTCGGCAGCGAGCGCGCCGCAGCCGATGATCAAGGTGCGCAACAAACTCGTTAGCCTTGAGCGACGCGACGCTCTTCGACGAGACGAACTGCTGTTACCGCCGCCTCGGCCGCATCGCGACAGTACGCATCAGCACCAACCGCCTCGCCAAACTCCTCGTTTAGCGGCGCTCCACCTACCATCACAATGTAATCGTCGCGGATGCCTTGCTCCTTGAGCGCATCAATCACAACTTTCATGTACGGCATGGTAGTGGTCAGGAGCGCCGACATTCCGAGAATGTCAGGTTTGTGACGCTCCAGCGCAGCGACATAGTCTTCAACGGCATTGTTGATACCAATATCGTAGACCTCGAAGCCCGCGCCTTCCATCATCATCGCAACAAGGTTCTTGCCGATATCGTGGATATCGCCTTTCACTGTTCCGATCACCATCGTACCGACAGGCTTGGCTCCTGTTTCGGCAAGCAGCGG
>CBFHQN010000098.1:0-7420 GCA_965657765.1 Luminiphilus sp.
TGGTGTTTGGACGCTACCTCTTTGCGCCCGCCTTCTTCTGGGAGGATGTTGTAAGTATGGGAGTCATTGCACTCCATACTGTTTACCTGCTCATGTGGCTTTCGGGCTCAGGAAGTCCCCAAGAGCAAATGGTCGTAGCACTTGCCGCCTATGTCGCTTATCTCATTAATGCCATCCAGTTCCTATTGAAATTCCAACAAGCGCGCTCCTACGCCTCGGATCTGACGGGTCAGATCAACTATGACGACCTTGATTATCGGGGGGGGGCACGATCGTGAACGGTGTTATCGCAAGCTCTGCGGTAGAGCATCATCCCGGTCCGCAAAGCCAAGAACGCGGACAGCGCGCAGTTTTTTGCGGCCTCACTTCGATCATCTGGTTGCATCGTCGAATTCAGGACGCATTTTTCCTGGTGGTAGGGTCAAGGACCTGCGCGCATCTCATCCAATCGGCCGCGGGCGTCATGATATTTGCCGAGCCCAGATTCGCCACAGCCATTTTGGGCGAGCGAGACCTTGCCGGTATGGCGGATTGCCATGAGGAGCTTGATCGCGTTGTAGGTGAGCTTATTTCCCGTCGATCGGGTATTAATCGGTTGTTTCTTGTTGGTTCGTGTCCATCCGAAGTCATCAAGTTGGATTTAGAAACTGCTGCCGCGAAGCTGCAGGCGAAGCATGAAAACAAAGTCCGGATCTCGGCATTCAGCGGAAGCGGTATTGAGACGACGTTTACGCAGGGTGAGGATCAATGTCTTAAGAGTACGGTCGCTGAGCTGCCAGTGCTCGCCAGCGGTGAGTCCAACCTCGTTGTTCTGGGTACCGTTTCAGATATCGTTGAGGATCAGTTCCGTCGCCTTTTCGACGATCTGGGTATTTCAAATGTTCACTTTTATCCCGGTCGCAAGGCCGGGGATCTACCCGCAGTGGGTAAAGGCACTCGGCTTGTTGCGGCGCAACCCTTTGTTGGCGAGACGGCGCGGGCGCTGATCGAGCGCGGCGCAGAAATGATCAGTGCGCCATTTCCACTCGGTGCTGAGGGGTCGAAATCTTGGTTTGAAGCCATTGCCAAAGCTCACGGTATTGACAATGCGCGTGTTCAGCAGGTGTTAGAGCTGCCTTATCTAAGGGCAAAACGCGCTGTTGCGTCACATGCGTCGAAGCTTGAGGGGAAGCGTATTCACTTTCTTCCTGATTCTCAGCTAGAAATTCCATTGGCTCGTTTCTTAAGCGAGGAGTGTGGTCTGAGTATCAATGAAATCGGTACGCCGTTTCATGATCAATTGGTGATGCGTGGCGAACTTGCTCGGTTGCCTCACGATGTCCGCATCGTAGAGGGGCAGGATTTAGATCCGGCGCTAAACCGCGTCCGGGAGGCGAGACCTGATCTCACCGTTTGCGGAATGGGTATTGCTAACGCACTGGAGTCGGAGGGGCTGCGAACCAAGTGGTCCATTGAACTTGTATTCTCGCCTGTTCAAGGGTTCGATCAGGCCGGAGACCTTGCGGGTTTATTTGCAAAGCCACTGGTTCGTGAGTCGATCTTGGAGGTGGGCTCATGGAGTTAACGCTCTGGACATACGAGGGCCCGCCGCACGTGGGTGCCATCCGTATTGCGGCGTCTATGCGCGATGTGCACTTGATGCTCCACTCGCCTCAAGGCGACACCTACGCCGACCTTTTGTTTACGATGATAGAGCGCGATAGCCAACGTCCGCCCGTGACTTATACGACGTTCCAAGCTCGTGATCTTGGTGCATCCACTGCAGAGATGGTGCTCAAGTCTCTGCGTGAGGCGGCAGAACGCTTCAAGCCGCAGGTGCTCATGGTTGCAGACTCGTGTACTGCGGAGCTCATTCAGGACCAGCCAGGAGCGCTCGCTTTAGGGGCGAATTTGCCCGTTCCTGTCATTCCACTTGAGATGGCGGCTTACACGAGAAAGGAAAATTGGGGCGCGTCTGAGACTTTCTATCAGCTCGTCCGTGGTCTTCTGTCGCGACATGCGCCGGCGCCAGGGGCTGAGCGGCCGCAGCGAGATCCGAATGTCAGGCCTAGCGTCAATATACTCGGTCCGACCAAACTGGGATTCCGATGCCGGGATGATGTGGTGGAAATCGAGCGCTTACTGGCCTCGATGGGTGTCGATGTTAACGTTGTAGCACCACTAGGTGCCTCTCCATGGGACTTGCAATCCATACCCGCCGCCGACGCTAACGTAAATTTATGCCCTGAGGTCTCTGACCTTACTTGCAGTTGGCTGGCGCGAACGTTCGGTATGCCTACTATCCAAACGATTCCGATGGGCTGGGGAGCGACACGGGACTTCATCGCCGAGGTCGCCGAAGTACTTAACCTCGATATTGATGTCGACGCTGTCGGTGAGTCGAGACTTCCCTGGTATTCAAGATCAATTGATTCAACTTATCTAACGGGCAAGCGTGTCTTCGTCTTTGCTGACGGGAGCCACGCGATAGCAGCGGCGCGTGTCGCGCGTGATGAGATGGGGTTTGAAGTTGTTGGTTTGGGAACGTATAGCCGTGAGCGTGCGCGCGATGTGCGAGCTGCAGCCAAGGAATACGGGCTCGAGGCGCTCATCACGGACAATTACCTAGAGGTGGAAGCGAAAGTTCAAGAGCTTCAGCCAGAGATGGTGCTTGGAACACAGATGGAGCGTCACATTGCGAAGCGTCTTGGCATACCGTGTGCCGTTATTTCCACGCCTGCACACGTCCAAGACTATCCAGCTCGTTACTCCCCACAAATGGGCTTTGAGGGTGCGAACGTATTATTCGATACCTGGGTGCACCCTCTCATCATGGGTCTGGAAGAGCACCTACTTCACATGTTCAGAGACGACTTTGAGTTCAACGATAGCGTTGGACCCTCGCATCTAGGAAGTGAGGGCGAGGGCGCTCGGTCGTTGAATGAAAATGGTGAATTGATTAGTGAAGGCAACATTGTTTGGGCCTTTGAGGCGGAAAAGGAATTGAAAAAAATTCCGTTCTTCGTTCGGGGGAAGGCGCGTCGAAATACTGAGCGCTTTGCTGAAGAGCACGGGATTTCCAAGATTCAAGTAGATACGCTATATGACGCGAAAGCACACTTCAGCAACTGACGCGTCGACGCCTTTAAACGTCGTCCTCGTCACGCTTGATAACCATGTTAATGGTGCTATCGAACGCGCTGAAAAACGTCTTATTTGTGATCTTCCCGGCGTTAATTTTAAGAGTTTTGCAGCCACTGAGTGGGAGGCAGACCCTTCGGCGCTAAAGGGCTGTAGAGCCGCGATTGCATCGGGCGACATCATCATTGTCACGATGCTTTTCATGGAGAACCAGATAAAAGCGGTTTCTGATGCACTTGCTGCACGAAGAGATCACTGCGACGCGATGGTTTGTTGCATGTCAGCGCCGGAAATTATGCAGTTCACTCGGATGGGCCGTTTTACGATGGACGGTGAGCCCTCAGGCCCAGTTGCATTGCTTAAGCGACTTCGGGGTGCGCCTAAAGATGGCAAGCCTGGTGCTTCAGGCGAGCGTCAACTCGCGATGTTAAGACGCCTACCTCGGATTCTCCGATTCATTCCCGGCACCGCGCAGGATGTGCGCGCTTATTTCCTCACGCTCCAGTATTGGCTGGCAGGGTCAGAGGACAACTTGACGCGATTGGTGAGCTTTCTTATCCATCGATATGCCAGTGGTCCGCGCGAAGTGCTCAGGAAAGTTGCTCGCGAAGAGCCCCCAATAGAGTATCCGGACGTTGGCGTTTACCACGTGGACGGTCGACAGCGAATTAGCGACACGGTTGCACCACCCGCCGACGATGCTGCGGGGAGTCAAGGAACCGTTGGACTCCTGCTAATGCGCTCATATGCATTAGCAGGCAACACACGGCACTACGACGCAGTCATCCGCGCTCTGGAAGCGCGAGGCCTGAGGGTGATACCTGCTTTTGCGTCTGGTTTGGACGCTCGCCCCGCAGTGAAGCGTTTCTTTATGAGCGAGGGTGAGTCGCTTGTTGATGCCGTTATTTCACTTACCGGATTTTCGCTCGTTGGCGGACCTGCCTACAACGATACAGATGCTGCCCAGGAGATGCTGGCCGAGCTGAATGTGCCTTACTTAGCGGTACAGGCGCTTGAATTTCAAAGTATCAACCAGTGGCGCGAGTCGCCGATGGGTCTCATGCCCGTTGAGGCGACGATCATGGTGGCTATTCCAGAGCTCGATGGTGCTACGGGGCCCATGGTATTCAGCGGTCGAGATCGCGATGACCCGAAGCGGTCATTTGATATGAGTCCGGAGATTGAACGCATCGAGCGTTTGGCGAGTCGTGTCTCAAAGTTGGTTACGCTCCATCGCAAGCAGAGATCCGATAAAAAGATAGCTGTTACGCTGTTTAACTTCCCACCTAACAGTGGCGCTATGGGAACTGCGGCTCACCTCAGTGTTTTTGAGTCGCTGTTTAACAGTTTGAAGGCACTGAGTCGCGCTGGATATTTGGTTGAACTACCCGACAGTGTCGAGAGTCTGAGAGACTCCCTTCTCAAGGGAAATGCGGAGCTCTATGGTGCTGAGGCAAATGTTCACGCCACGATCTCCGTCGATGACCATGTGGCGAGAGAGCCTTACCTCGAGGAGATCGAGGCTCAATGGGGCCCTGCACCCGGCAAACATTGGACTGATGGTCGTCGAATGTTTGTGCTTGGCCAGTCCTTTGGAAATGTATTCGTGGGCGTTCAGCCAGCTATGGGCTATGAGGGCGATCCCATGCGCCTGCTCTTTGAGGGCGGGCTAGCACCGACGCATATTTTTTCTGCCTACTATCGATGGCTAAGAGAAGATTATGCCGCAGATGCTGTGCTTCATTTCGGCACTCACGGCGCGCTCGAGTTCATGCCTGGCAAGCAAGTGGGCCTTTCGAATCGATGCTGGCCCGACCGTTTGATCGCGGATCTCCCCAATTTCTACCTCTACGCAGCAAATAACCCCTCCGAGGGCCTTATCGCTAAGCGCAGATCGGCTGCAACACTGATTAGTTATTTGACGCCACCCGTCACAAAAGCCGACCTTCACAAAGAGTTCGCCGAGTTGCGATCGATGATCGACCTTTGGCGTGGTCGTGAACCTGGCGCTACTGAGTCGCACCTAGAGCAGCTAGTAGAGGCGATTTCGGCGCAAGCCGATCGCTGTGAACTGGACAACGGCGGCCTCGTTGCTGATCGGAGTAATGTTGAGCTGTGGGTCCAGCAACTCCGAACGCAATTGGATGAAATTGAGCAGTCACTGATTCCGTTTGGTATGCACGTGATCGGAGGTTCCCTGCTTTCCTCGGAGCGCGCCGAGACAATTGCGGCGATAGCCGAAGCGGGCGGTGCCTGCGATATCGACCCTTCGCGTTTAGATAAATATCTGCAAGCAAAAGATACGGGGGCGCTCAAGGGGCTTCTGGCTGAGTGTCAAGTTCCCTCTGATGAAATCAATGAGCTTGCCAGTCGATTACTCACAGCTTTGGAAAACCTTGAAGCTGACCACGAATTACCCGCACTTATTAGTGCACTTGATGGTCACTTCATCCCGCCCGTCTCAGGCGGTGACTTGATAAGAAACCCCGAGAGTCTGCCGACGGGGCGCAATATCCATGGATTCGATCCTTTCCGTCTTCCCAGCGCTTTCGCGGTGATAGAGGGAGAGCGCCAAGCCGATCAGCTAACGCAGCGACATTTCGAGGATACGGGTGAGATACCAACGTCAATTGCCTTGGTTTTGTGGGGCACCGATAACTTAAAGAGTGAAGGTATAGCCATTGGCCAGGCCCTTGCATTAATTGGTGCGCGGCCCCGCTTCGATAGTTACGGACGACTCAGTGGTGCTGAGTTGATTGATCTTGCTGAGTTAGGGCGACCCCGTGTGGACGTTATTGTGACGCTGTCGGGGATTTTCCGAGATCTTCTCCCAATGCAAACGCGTCTACTTGCTGAGGCCGCGTATTTGGCAGCGGAAGCCGACGAGCCGCTCGAGCTAAACCCCATCAGACGCAATGTTTTGATTTATCAAGAAGCGAATAATTGTGACTTCGAGACAGCAGCGCTTCGAGTGTTTAGTAACTCTGAGGGCGCTTATGGCTCGAACGTGAACCTCCTTGTGGACTCGGGGCGGTGGGATGACGAGTCTCAATTTGCCGACACTTACACGAATCGTAAAGGGTTTGCCTACGGGCGATCGGGTGCTGTGTCGCAACAAACCGAGCTGCTCAATAACGTGCTCGGAAACGTCGATTTAGCCTATCAGAATCTTGATTCTGTCGAGCTAGGTATCACAACGGTTGACCATTATTTTGACACCCTTGGTGGAATCAGCAGCGCTGTTCAGCGCGCCAAGGGTGATGCGGTGCCTGTTTATATCGCCGACCACACAGGTGGTGGAGACGGCAAAGTCAGGACGTTGGACGAGCAAGTAGCGCTCGAGACGCGTACTCGACTTTTAAATCCTAAGTGGTACGAGTCTATGCTCGATCATGGGTACGAGGGTGTGCGCCAGATAGAAGCACACTTAACCAATACTATGGGGTGGTCTGCGACTGCAGGCGGTGTAGCCCCATGGGTTTACAAGCAAGTTTCAGAAACATTCATTCTCGATGAGGACATGAGACGTCGGTTAGCCGAGCTAAATCCGGTGGCTGCATCGCGTGTTGCTAACAGACTCATCGAAGCACAAGAAAGAGACTATTGGGGAGCCGACGAGGAACAGCTGGAGGCGCTACGGCGCGCCGGCGAAGACCTTGAAGACCTTCTTGAAGGGATCACGGGGGAGGTTGCCGCATGAATTCACCAAATCAATTTATTCCAGTCAAAGACGTTGGTAAAGGCGATGGCGAGGGGAGCTTGCAAGTGCACCTCGACGAGCAGATCGATGTCGCCAAGGCCAAAGTATTCGCCATTTACGGAAAGGGCGGGATTGGTAAAAGCACAACGTCATCCAATCTGTCTGTTGCCTTCTCTAAGCTTGGTAAGCGCGTGATTCAGATCGGTTGCGACCCCAAGCATGATTCCACGTTCACGCTGACAAAGGCCTTGATGCCTACGGTCATCGACGTTCTTGAGTCTGTTGAGTTCCATGCTGAGGAGCTACGAACCGAGGATTACGTTCACGTCGGTTACAACGGTGTGATGTGTGTCGAGGCGGGAGGCCCACCGGCCGGCACAGGTTGCGGCGGATACGTTGTCGGTCAGACGGTGAAGCTGCTGAAGCAGCATCACCTCCTAGACGACGCCGATGTCGTGATTTTTGATGTTTTGGGTGATGTGGTCTGTGGTGGATTCGCCTCACCACTACAGCACGCCGAGCGCGCAATGGTGGTTACGGCGAACGATTTTGACTCGATTTTTGCGATGAACCGGATCGCTGCTGCGATTGAAGCGAAAT
>CBFHQN010000099.1:0-7380 GCA_965657765.1 Luminiphilus sp.
CACCTCGCTGCCCCTGAAATTTAGTGCTCACAGCCAACCGTTCCCCTCCAACACTGACGCACCGGCTCAAGATGACATAAGTCGAGCACCGGGTCTATATTTCGCGGCGGATCTACGTGACCCTAGTCACAATTTTAAGGCAGTTCGACACGTGCCCAAAAAAATTATGCGGGCGCGTTAGTTTGCGTCGGTATCAGTCCATGTGCCTGGCAGCACTTTAACATTTGATGCGAAATTACTCTCGTCAAAGGCAACCTGATTCGCACTGTCGAAACCACTGTTGCTATCAACCCCCTCAATATAAGCGGCCTCGATGACGTCGTTAGCATTCCATTTGTTGATGCTATTACCCGAGCTATGTACGCCATTTATGATCAATGCGCCCTTTATTTTTTGTCCGCCCGAACCCTGCATCGAGCAATTCGAGCCTTGGCTGAACACTATTCCTATTACCTGTGTATTTGCGGGAAGTGCGGGACACTGCTCAAGGATCATGATTACAGGATTTGATGGAGATCCATACGACAAACCACTTTCGCTTCCATTCGTAAGCCAATAAATGTTATCCGAGCTGGAGGCATCGGCAAGTGTTCTCATCGCGGTCTGACTGATGTTGAAAGTACTATCCCAAAGATCCCCGGAACTTGATAAGTTGGCATAAATCGGCTCAGTGCAGCTATTGCCCGGACCTTTATTAAGCTTGCCGAAGCTACTCCCATTGCACGAGGAGGTTACACTCGAAGCCGTCCCACAGCTCGAGGGAAGTAATATCGAGTTACTATCCGACGGCCGAGTACCGTCATTTCTTACCGCGTTAATCTCAGGTGTTCCGTTAATTGTGTCAAAACACCCGGCCAAGCCCACAGGGTTATCCAAAGCGGTTCCAACGAGAAGCGACTGCTCAACAATCCACTGCGAGACCGTTTGTGAGCCAAGCGCGTTAGTTGCCCTCGCGAATACCCTGACCTCGTCGCCGCTTCCCTCCACAAACCAAAACTCGGCAGAGTAAGTTCTGTCCGTTGCCGTGCCACCCTGAGCCGCTGCGATTACGACATCGGTCACCCCCGAATCTGTGTTGGTATATACCGAGGACGTTCCGCTGCTATAGGTTGGAGTATTATTCTGATACCAAGCTAATGCCTGTGCCATCACCTGCTCAGCGGCATAAAACGCCTCTGTATTGGACTGCTCCTTCACCGAGAGACGAATGACGTCCTGCGTCGCGACCGTCATTGTCCTGCTCGCCAGCAAGGATAAAAGACCCAGTATCGTCACAATAACGATTGTGTAATAACCCGTTTGAGCGTTTAGTCTTGGGGTAATCATGGGTAGCTTTTCGATATAAGAATGCTGTTTCGGGGCGACACATAAAGCTCTGAATACATCTGCCCATCTGGCTGTGTACCATCCGCAGAGGGTACGCATAAGTTATCTGTATTCTCTGGATAAGCACAAACCTCCACCTTGTATAACCGCTCGATTCGGCATGAAGTCGTGTCGCCACAGGTTGATGTATCGCTTTCGCATCCATCAACTGAAAACTCGCAGCCTGCGTCTGAGTCAAAGTAGGTTTCGCCCACCTTTGAGAATATCAATCGGTCCACATACAAATCCTGTAGCGCAGTGATCGGAGCCCAGCCACCGGAACTGCTAGCGTCATTGCATCCTGATGATATCGGCGCGGCCGCACCGGGTGCATCGTATTGATCTGGGTGAATCACTGAAACCGCCTCAACCACACCGGACATAAGCCTTAGGCCCAATCGATAATGAAGCACCGTAGAATCAGTTGAAAGAGAGCCATCACCCGCACGACAACTAGCGAACAAATCGTTATCGCCGCTTGCGCAACTATGCTGGCGGGCGTAGCTGAATAACCCACAAAAGTCGTCGGAAATGTCGATGGCGGGGAATGTTCCTTCTGTGCCCGTATTACCTGCACCTTCGGTGGAGGTAAGGTAATCCGCAACCTGTGACGGGTTGCCTCGGTAACCAGACCTCCGCATCTCCGTGACCAAAGCCCCCGTAAACGCACTAAATTGCTCTTGTGCTCGAGAGGTTTGCTGTACGGAGATGCCGGCGCCAAAGGTAGTCGAAAAATAGGTAGCACCTGCCAGCGCAATAAAACTACCTATTGCGATAGACACCATTAATTCGACAAGGCTTAAACCTAACTGCCGCATGAGCTGTAACCTAGATTTGCGTTTGAGCACACTGAGATGAGGCCCAGAAGGTTTCTTGAAACAGTCGCTGATGTGCCCCCAATGGTCAATGAAATGCTCCCATTACCATCAGAATTAAGGCCTCTATCTGAGGTGAATAATATGTCTGTATTACCGTCACCATCAGCATCTCCAAAGTCAGCGACAGCCACCTCGACGTCACCGCTGAAGTCGCTACTAACGCGACTCACTAAACTGCCATTAAGATCGTTGATGACTGTGTAACTCCAAACCGACGGGTCGCCTGAATCAACAGTTAACTCAAATACCGAGGACCCTCTGGCGCCTTGGGCTTCCGCGGTTGATCGAGCCAACCTGAGATCAGAGACGAAGGTCTCTACCGTACTTCGAACCCGCTGGCGCTCCAAAGTACCAGAGAAGGACGGCAAAGCCACCGATGCCAATATGGCGATTATAGCTACGACGACCATAACCTCGATCATCGTAAAGCCTTTATTTGCGCCTGAGGCTGTTACCATTTAACCACCTCGTAAAATATCGTCGCACTTCTAATCAAATGCTAAACTAGCTCGACAAGCTTGCGCGTCGGGTAAAACAAAACAAAGCAAACATAATCAATCTTCTTGTAAAAACCGTATCATCTGACAAAGTAAACATCGAGTTAGATATGAAGTCATTAGTACAAATTTGTCTGATCATCTCCAGCCTTGCAATTCAATGCGCACAGGGTGCAGGCTCCAACAATGTAGTCAGCGTCAGCCCACCTGTTCCCGCTCCAGACTGGACCCTCCCTGCGATTCAAAATGCGGAGGGCAACCTATCGATGTCCGATTTTCGCGGCAAGATCACCTACGTCGATTTTTGGGCATCTTGGTGTGGCCCCTGTCGTCTCTCACTACCCGCGCTCAACTCCCTCAACGAGGAATTTGCGGAGGAGCCCGTGCAATTTCTCGCAATTAGTATCGATGTCGTTGAAGAGGACGCCTGGGATTTTTTAAAGCGCTACTCTGTTGATTATCCGGTTGTTATTGACACTGAGGGCGATATAGCCCGCATGTTTGCCGTCGATGGGATGCCCTCAGGCTATCTGCTCGACGCGGAGGGACGCGTAAGGGAGATACACATCGGATTCAAGCGAGGTGATGAGCTGAAACTTGCTGAGAGCATCAAAAAGATGCTCGCGGAAATGGACGCGAGTTGAGCAAACGCGGTTTTTAATCTCCTAGATGTCTAGGATTGCAGGACTCCCACGACCGGTACCTTCCATGACGAGAGAAACGCTCTATTACGATGGTGCTTGCCCGCTGTGTGCGCGAGAAATGAAGCATCTCGCCAAGCTTAAGCGTGAGAGCCTCGACTTGGTCGATATTCATGGGCTTGAAATAACCGATGAGATGCCGAGTAAGGAAGACCTTTTACTAAATCTGCATCTCAAACGTGGCGAGGAATGGGTTGTCGGTCCGGATGCGAACGTCGCTGCCTGGCAACACACGCGCCTCGGCGCGCTCTGGGCGTGGCTACGCTGGCCGGTCATCAAGCAGATCGTCGACCCCGTCTATGCATTCTGGGCAAAGCGCCGCTATGAAGGTCTCTACGGGGACCTTCCCGTAAAATCAGACAACACGGACAATCGGGCAGCCGAATGATCCTTCAAAAAGCAGAGATGGAGGGACTGCCTAAGCGTCAGCGTGCTGCCCTCATTAATAGCATTCCCGGCTATAAACCTGTGGTCTTGGTGGGTACAGTGAGCACGTGTGGGCAAACCAACCTCTCCATTGTTAACTCATGTTTTCACATTGGTGCGGCGCCCGCGCTGCTGGGCATGATCATCCGCCCTGCCCCCGAGGGTACTGAGCGGCACACATTAGACAATATCCTTGAGACTGGCTGGTACACCCTGAACGCAATGACGCCCGAAATGACTCAGCGCGGTCATCACACGTCAGCACGTTTTACGCGCGAACAGTCTGAGTTTGAAAAATGCGGTTTTGAGGCTCTCTGGCAGTCGCCAGTTGAGGCACCTTTTGTTGCAGAATCGCCGCTAAAAATCGGGCTCAAACTTGCGGAGCATCATCCACTTCAAATAAACGGCACGCAGCTTCTGATTGGCTCGGTTGAAACGCTTGAATTTAATGAGACAGCCTATCGGGAAGACGGCACCCTTGATTTGCATGCACTTGACCTCGTTGCTGCGGTAGGAGTCGACGCGTATCACAGTGTCGATGCGGGACAGCGCTACACCTACGCAAAACCCGACCACTCACCGCAGGTGCTATAAAACAGCCGGATATTTTCATCCCTGATGTCGCTCCCGTGAACTTTCTTGGGTACCCTCTTGTCTACAAGAAAAACACGGGGGTAAACCAATGCCAGAAGAGCCATCAGACTCAAAAGTTCAGCCAATTATCTTGGGCATCATTGTCGCCCTGTTGTTGGCGACATTAGTCTTCATCCTTGCTACGGGCGATTACGGTGAGTCTACGCCGATGGAGGACTTGACGGTCGTTCAGCCGGTAGAGATCGCTGAACCTGTAGTGATTGAGGCAGAGCCCGAACCCGTGCCTGTTCCCGTCTTTGTTCCCGAACCCGTCGAGCCTCCGCCTCCCGTTGTGACCGAGGCGACTGCAGATAGCTATGCGCGGGAAATCATCGACTCAATGAATGGGGGTAAGGCGCTTAAGCAGTATGTTGCTGGCAACTATGTGGTTGAACGCACCGTGGCTATTGTCGACGCACTTCGCCGCGGCGAAGTACCATACAAGTTACTGCCCGTTGGCAAACCCGCAAGCACTTTCCCTATTTCAGATGATGGCCTGCGGGTAACCATGAATCCGGCGGGCTTCGCGCGTTACGACGCATTCGCAAACTGGGTAAATAGCCTGGACGTAGATGCCATCATTGCTGCTTTCAACGACTACGAGTCACTCGCCACAGCTGCGCTGGCAAATATGGGCGTTAATGACTTTGACATCCGCGGTGCAGCGCTTGCAGCGACCACGCAGATATTAGCAACCCCCAGCCTACCTGAGGGGGCGGAGCTTATGCGCAACGAGGCGAACTGGGTTTATATGGATCCTGAGCTTGAATCGTTGACTGCACTTCAAAAACAGACACTTCGCATGGGCCCAGAAAACGCAGAGCTCGTGCAGCAGAAAGCGCGTGAGTTGCGCGGCGCCCTGCTAGGTGATGGTTCCTAAGTAAGCCCCTGCACTGATTAACGAGTGCAGGGCCTCGGCGCTCATTAGGAAACTGAGCAGGCCACACTTCGCCGACCCGACGACTTATTCCTCGTTCGAGTTATCGAGGAGGTGCATAAAGTGAGAGGGTGCGAAACCACGTGATGCCATAAAGCGCCCGCGCCTGGCCCGCTCTTTCTGCTTCAAGTCCCACTCCTCTGGCATTGCGCTAGCGCCGAACTTCCGGTCAAACACCTCTTCAGCAGCGGCAAACCAATCGACACCATCGGGAAAGGCATCCCCCAACGCCACGTCGGGGTCACAACCCTTTTGTCTAAGCTCATACGCGACCTTTGAAGGACCACTGCCACGATTTACTAGCTGACGCGCCATCGACGCTGCGTAACGCTCATCGCTCAATAAGCCCTCGTTTGTCAGCTGGTCAACCACATCGTGGATGACACCATCACCATCGAGGCGCTTGCCAAATCGGCGCTTAAGCTTAGTGACGATCTCCTGCGAGGAATGCTCACGCCTCGCGAGTAAATCCATGCCCGCAAGGCGAATCTCCGACGGCTTAACGTCCACCGAGAGTTTTACTCTACCGTTGCTTCTTCAGCTGTTTCGGCGGGAGTTTCGGGCTCATCCGGTGGGATGTTCATTGTCTGGCGACGAATTTCGCCTTCAATTTCATTGGCGATAGCGGGATTCTCGTCCAAGAACTTCGCCGCATTAGCTTTGCCCTGACCGATCTTATCGCCTTTGTAGGCATACCAGGCGCCTGATTTGTCCACAAGATTCAACTTAACGCCCCAATCGAGGACTTCGCCCATATGATAGATACCGGCGCCGTACATGATTTGGAACTCTGCCTGCTTGAAGGGTGGCGACACCTTGTTTTTCACCACTTTCACCCGCGTCTCGTTACCGACAATTTCGTCGCCATCTTTGATCGCGCCAATTCGACGGATGTCGAGACGTACCGAAGAATAGAACTTGAGTGCGTTACCGCCCGTTGTTGTCTCAGGGCTACCGAACATGACACCGATCTTCATACGAATCTGGTTAATAAAAATAACGAGACAGTTCGTCTGCTTAATCGCACCCGTCAATTTGCGCATTGCCTGACTCAATAGACGCGCTTGCAGACCCACGTGCGAGTCTCCCATGTCGCCCTCGATCTCCGCCTTGGGCGTCAACGCCGCTACCGAGTCAACGACCAACACGTCAACAGCGCCCGAACGAACCAGCATCTCAGCCACCTCGAGCGCCTGCTCACCCGTATCGGGCTGAGACATAATGAGGTCGTCCACTTGCACGCCCAGCTTCTCAGCGTACTGCGGATCTAATGCGTGCTCCGCGTCCACAAATGCGGCTGTACCGCCCATCTTTTGTGCCTCTGCAATGACCTGCAGTGTCAACGTGGTTTTACCGGAAGATTCGGGTCCGTAAATTTCAACAATACGGCCTCGTGGGAGACCGCCAATACCCAAGGCAATATCGAGTCCCAACGAACCTGTTGAGATTGCGGGGATGGCAACGCGCTCTTGATCACCCATGCGCATGACGGTGCCCTTACCAAACTGGCGCTCGATTTGGGCCAGTGCCGCATCTAATGCTTTTTGCTTATTAGGATCCATGAGTTTCTCCCTGTGGCACGCTTTGATGCCGTTTTTTACCGTTAGTAATGCCGTCAAAAAATACTGTATATATAATCAGTGTTTTATTCGCTGAATGCAATCGAGTTTAGAGGGAAACGGACAAAAATAAACATCATTGCCTAACACCTGTCGTCATAGGCGACAGGCTATGGGGAAGATTTGCGAGAGAGGAAGAAAATCCGTCTCTCGAACTTCTCCCTGAGTAGCAGATTCAATAATTAGTCGTCGCCAAAAATGCCGATTACCTTGTCACCTGCAGCGTTAATACTCGCGCGGTACATCCCCGGAGTATTGAAGGTGAGCGCAACATTACCCGCGGCATCAACCGCAATGATCCCACCGTCACCGCCCGCCTTCACG
>CBFHQN010000100.1:0-348 GCA_965657765.1 Luminiphilus sp.
CAAGCTTCCAAGCGACGTCCTGATCTTCTGCGGACTCAAACATTAGCTGATTTGAGTTCGCAATATGCGCAATTGGCAAGCTTACAGCCGATCCCATCCGCAATGTGTTACCTCGCAATACGTTTTCGCAGCACGTCGAAGTATATGGAAACCAACAATGATGAGACAGTGAATCATTGAGCGTCTGCTGTTGCGGTTCATGTCACTTTCTAACGATAAGAAGTGCGTGCCTTGACGCAATGCAGCTCTTGCATAGCTTTCCATTTCCTAAGTGTCTTTCTCAAAAGGCCCTACTGAAACATTATTTTTCAGAATCCCTACGGAGGAGGTCTCTCCTTCCCTATCTGC
>CBFHQN010000100.1:358-7372 GCA_965657765.1 Luminiphilus sp.
GAATTGCGAAAAAATCAACGAGGCCGCAGGTGCAGATAGAACCCTTTAAAGTCGAAATATGGATGAACGAGTGGGAAAACCGCTGCGCCTATAACTTGGCAGAAACCTGCGTTGCCAGTATTACCGTGGAGGAGCTTCTGGCACTTGCAGGTGGCAGTGCTGACGATCTCTCGGACCTTCTCTCGATGAAGCTCACGTATGGAGATATCGAGGGCTCACCAAGATTACGAAAAGCCATTGCCGGCCTCTACGATAAACAAAGTACCGATGCCATTACCGTCGCGCATGGGACCATCGCGGCCAATATGCTCGTTCACAAAGCTATTGTCGAAGCCGGTGACCACGTGGTTTCGATTGTGCCGACGTATCAGCAGCACTATTCCATACCAAAGAGCATAAACGCTGATGTGACGACGCTCGCGCTACGCGCGGAGGACGCCTTTCTACCTAACCTTGAGGCACTGAAGGCAGCTGTGCAGCCCAACACAAAACTCATCGCCTTCACTAACCCCAACAATCCGACCGGCGCGCTGATCGAACAGCCAATGCTTAAGGAGATCGTCTCTATTGCAGACTCCGTTGGCGCCTATTTGCTCTGCGATGAGGTCTATCGCGGCACTGCACAGACTGGCGATGGTATGTCGCCCTCCATCGCCGACCTGTATGACAAAGGCATTAGCACAGCGGGAATGTCCAAGGTTTTCTCGTTAGCTGGGCTGCGGGTCGGATGGGTCGTGGCTCCCAAAGAGGTCACAGAGCAAATCTTGATCCACCGAGATTACGACACGATTTCTGTGGGTATGATCAATGATCACTTTGCCGCACTAGCACTCGAGCATGCAGACAAAGTGCTCGCGCGGAGTCACGCGATTACGCGCGGCAATCTCGCAATTCTCGAAACATGGATTGCGGGAGAACCCAGAGTTAGCTGGGTCAAACCCCGCGCCGGCACCACCGCCATGCTGAAACTTGATATTCCCGCAACCGACCGAGAATTCTGCGTCGATCTGGTCCAAAAAACAGGCGTTATGCTGACCCCGGGCGATGCCTTCGACATGGAGGGCTACGCACGCATTGGCTTTGCAAATGATGAGCAGACCTTAACCGAGGGTCTTGCCGTTTTATCGGACTATTTAAGAACACAGTACTGAAACGGCATGACAACGGATCGAGAAACCTCGCTAGGCCCGAGCTCCCTCCTCGAACAGATTTCATTCCAAGCTCCAACCCATGCAAAAACATGCGAGAAGCCAGCATTAGATAGCACCGCACCGGCAGGTGAGGATGCACCGGCTTTGTGCTAGCTTCGTTACTGGAAAATTTGATACGACGTATCAAGGGTCATGCGAGCAAGACGCACGCAACTCTTGGGCAATAAAAACAACGCAACAGGAAGGTGACTCACTATGGCTGAAGCCTATATCGTCGCAGCGAAACGTTCCGCTGGAGGCCGCAAAGGCGGCGCACTCGCAGATTGGCATCCGGGAGACCTCGGCGCACAAACCCTCAACGCAATTGTAGAAGACAGCAAAGTCGATCCCTCAGCAATCGAGGACGTTATTGTAGGCTGCGTCTCGCAAGCGGGCGAGCAGTCCAACCAAATCGGACGTACAGCGGTGCTTGCTTCAAACCTCCCGCAGAGCGTTCCTGCAGTGACGATCGATAGACAGTGCGGCTCGTCGCAGCAAAGTATTCAGTTTGCCGCGCAAGCGATCATGTCGGGGACCCAAGACCTCGTCATCGCTGCAGGTATCGAGAGCATGTCACGCTGCCCCATGGGGATTAATGCTCGCGCAGGTAAAGTGTTTGATGTACCGACTGACCCGACACCCCAGTCAGTCAAAGATCAATACGGTATCCGACAGTTCAGCCAGTTTATCGGCGCGGAGATGATCGCCAAGAAGTGGGGTCATACTAAGGAAGCGCTCGATGCCTACTCCGTGCGGAGCCATCAACGCGGTCGCGATGCGCGTGATGCGGGCGCCTTTGATAAAGAGATCGTTGCGATTATGGGTCGCACGACAGACGGCGGCACTGCTTTGCACAAGCATGACGAAGGTATTCGTGATGACGCCAGTATGGAGGCAATGGCGCAGCTCAAAATCTTGATGGAAAACGGCGCATTAACGGCAGCTAATGCGAGTCAGATATGTGACGGCTCTTCCGCGGTAATGATCGCGTCTGAGCAGGCCTTGAAAGATCACAACCTCACACCGCTGGCTCGCATTCATAACCTCACGGTGACAGCCGGCGACCCAGTAATCATGCTCGAAGAGCCTCTATTTGCTACTGACCGTGCGCTCAAGCGCGCAGGTATGAGCATCAACGATATCGATCTCTACGAAGTCAACGAAGCATTTGCACCTGTCCCAATGGCTTGGTTAGAGCACACAGGTGCTGACCCAGATAAACTCAACGTCAACGGCGGAGCAATTGCGCTCGGCCACCCCCTGGGTGCTACGGGTACAAAGCTAATGACAACCCTCGTTCACGCGCTACATGCTCGCGGCAAAAAATGGGGATTGCAGACCATGTGTGAAGGCGGTGGTATCGCCAACGTCACCATCGTAGAAGCACTCTAAAGCTAGTTCTGCGGATGGGTAACCATCCGCATTTGCACTCACTCCGCAAAAAGGTTTGAATGCAAGAAACGCCATAAAAATAATAAGGCAACACAATGCAAACAGAAGTTCTGGGTAAGTGCGTGAGCGCACTCTTTATTGCTGCCATTGCGGCCTGTTTTTTCATGGCCAACGGTATGTTTTACGAAGCACTCGTCCTACAGCTCAATGAGTGGGTCGCTGGCCAGACGCCCGTTGCCTGGAGTACGTCTGCCTTTTACCGATGATAGTGTTACGACACACTAGCCGTGGCTTTTAACTATTCAACGGCTCGGTAATAGCCACACCCAGTTCTAATCGCTTACGCTGCTTATCCATTCCGTAACACAAAGCGAGCTAAAGCTGCTTGTCCTTAACGTCGCGGACCCCGCTATAATTTCATGTCGTCAAGTTTGGGTCCCCGCTTTTACACAATTAGACGATCATCATTGACGAATGATGCGGCTACTTTTCTCATTCATCGCAGCTTTTGAAGATCCCTATGACTCAGCAATCTCGTCCGCTCATCGCGCAAACCTTGCTCATGGGCTCAGCTTTTCTATATTCTTATGCCGCTTATCGAGAGGTAAGGTTGTTGAGCGCTCTTCATCACTAAGCGGACGAGCAGATGCATAGGTGAGTAGTCTACGAGAACCCTATCGTTAAGAACTTTTCTTCGGTCCAACGGTAGTTACTTCCCAATAAGGCCTATTGCTTGGGCGCCTTTCCCGACGCACACAGTACCGCCCACCCCAGCCACATAAAGACCAACATTCCCAGATAGACAGCGCCCAGACGCCACTGCTCGGGAAAGTAGGCACCGAAACCGACAAGAACCAATAAGTACCAACTGCACTGACGGGTCCACACCGCAAAACCCTCTCGGAATTCACCCTGAGTCATTAATTCGTGTGAGCTCGGCTCGCTTCGATCTCTTGGAATGAGAAACTTGGGAGACTCAGCGACAAGGAGCATTGCAAACAAGAGCCACAGCATTTCCATAATTATTCACCTTCGTACTCGAGAGGTCTTAAAAGCGCACAAGCCGTGGAGTGATAACGAGATGAGCGCGCCTCCGCAATGGAGGAAATACCTGAACCGAGACGCAATCGGGTCGGCGGAGACAATTGATAGGTCATTAGGAATCGATTAGGCGCTACTATAAGTTTCGTAAACAGTGCTGTTATCTTTGGGTTGTAAAAACCACGAATATCGAGCGTGTACACAGGCAAAGACTGGGCCGAATCGGAATCCAACATATGAAATCGACAGTGAAAAAATTCCGTTTGGCATCGCTTTTTGCTCTTGCTGTCGTCCTCTCCCCGCAGGCGTCCTCTAATCCCATCAGCATCATGACCTTTAATGTCGAGAACCTCTTTGATGCCCGTCACGACGCAGGAAAAAATGATGAGACCTATCTGCCTGCTTCCGAGAAGAAGAACAGCGCTCATATCGAGAAATGCAAAAAGATTTCTGTGCGCCGCTGGCGAGACCAGTGCCTTTACTGGGATTGGAGCGAAGCAGTTGTTAACCAAAAACTACGCGTTGTCAGCGATGCCATTAAACAAGTTAGCGGTGGGCAAGGACCTGACATCATTGCACTGCAAGAGGTCGAGAATATTGGCATTCTCGAGAGGCTTCGCACTGATTATCTGGAGGGACTTGGCTATCAGCCAGCCGTGCTCCTTGAAGGGGGCGACAAGCGCGGAATCGACGTTGCTTTCTTGTCCAAACTTCCCGTAACCGACGCCAAGCTCCACCACATCACCTTTCCCAAGTCACTAAAAAAGCGTGCTGGTGATACGCGCCCCATTCTCGAGGCGAGCTTTGAGCTGCCAAATGGCGAGACACTCACGGGTTTTAGTGTTCACTTCCCCGCGCCCTACCATCCAACCGAAATGCGCGAGGTGGCTTACACAAAACTTAACAAAATCGTCGCTGCATTACCCAAGAATCAAGCTATTTTCGCTGCAGGCGACTTCAATACAACGCTCGAGGAGGATACGGATAAAGGGATGCTGGAACGGTGGGTAAGACCTACTTGGCAAGTGGCGCATGATCTCTGCACCACATGTCTCGGCACCAGCTATTACCCGCCAAAGGACGACTGGTCGTTTCTTGATATGGTGCTGTGGCGTGAGACACCGAACTGGAAAATCACGGGCAGCTTCCTCGCTAACCAGACGTTTGAGCAAGTGCTTCCGAACGGCACGCCCAAGCGTTTCCAACTACCCGAGGTGTCAGGCGTGTCTGATCATTGGCCGCTGGTGATGGTGGTAGAGGGCAACTGACCTCTTAGCGGTTTTTATAGAGGCTTTTCTGCAAGCCCGGTTAAAACCTCTGCGTACATTTCAATCGCACTAAACAGATTGGCCAACCGCAAGTTCTCGTCACGGCCGTGCTGATTGTTGTCATGGTTTGCGACAGGCAGAATGACGATTGGCGCATCCAAATTATCTTCGAACAGATAGATGGGAAGCGAACCACCCATCGTTGGTGTGATCAGCGTTTCCTCACTTCCGAGGCGATCCAAGATCGCCTTCAAATCACTTACGACAGGCGTTTCAATCGAGGTTCGGAAGGCGCGATAGCCACCCGGCCGCGCCACCATCTTCAGGTGTTTCTCACGCGCCTCGCCCCGCTTAGGCTCACTTTCGGAAACAGACATACCCATGCCTTCAAAGTGTGCTTTCAATACTGCGAGTAAAGCATCAGGTTTTTGTCCGGGCACAAGCCTGAGGTTCAGAGACGCATCAGCCGAGGGCTCAATAATATTCCTCGCCTCAGCACCTACGCCGCCACCTGATAGCCCGCGCACAACAATCGCAGGCCGCATGATCGCATTTTCCAGGCGCTCTCCTGGGACCTCACTCTCGCTCAGCCCGAGGTCCTGCTTTACCACTGCATCGACCGATGGCATAGCGGAAACGGCCGAAATCTCCTGCTTGGAGATAGGTCTTACGTCATCGAGGTAACCTGCGACCGTCACGCGTCCAGAGTCGTCTTTCAGTGAGAGCAACAATCGCATCAAAATCTCGTTTGGATTGGATGCCCAGTTACCGTAGTGACCAGAGTGCAGCGGTCGATTTGGTCCGTAAGTCGTGAGGTCAACCGTCATACTGCCTCTGACTCCCAGCACTAATTGCCGGCGACTAGACTGGTGCATGGGCCCGTCACAAAACAACATGATGTCCGCTGATAAATCGTCAGAAACCTTGGCGAGCACACCTGCCAACGTCGGGCTGCCACGCTCTTCCTCTCCGTCAAGAAATAGTTTAATCGTAATATCAGGCATCGCGCCTGCGGCCGTCAGTGCATCGATGGCCGCCATAAGCGCAATGACCGGTGCCTTATCGTCACCGGCCGAGCGAGCAACAATGCGCCAGTTTGGATCCAACACATCCTGCTCCCACGTGAGCTGGGTAGCACCCTGAGTCAGAGGATTATCACTCCACAAGGTTGGCTCAAAGGGCGGCGAGGACCATTGATTGGGAATAACCGGCTGACCGTCAAAATGAGCGTATATAAGGACCGTTGGCGCACCTTCCGCGCCCGGTCTCTCTGCTACAACGTAGGGCGCTCCTCCAGATGAAACTACTTTTGAGGAAAAGCCTCGCTTACCAATGTACTTCTGAATAAATGCCGCATTGGCCTGCATATCAGCATGATCGGAAGCAACGTTGGGCAAGCTTAAAAACCGACGAAAGTCAGCCACAATATTTGCTGCTTCAGCCTGATGATGAGCCGCAGCGATCTGCGCGGCCTCCTGAGCCGACAACGAATGGGACGCCATCAACATAGCGAAAGCCATTAAGTTTGTGCGTGCGGTTTTGGTCTTCATCTATCCCTCGCTGTATTAAAAAATTTTGTGAGGCTTTAGCTAATTCAAAAAGCAACGCAATACCGATCGCGGACGTATCTTGAGTAATGCTTTTATCAACGCTGCCGCCAACCCCAATCCCACCAAATTCGACAAAGGAACGTCAAATCGTTGCTTGGGAGCATCAAGCGTCAGTAGGCCATAGCTAATCAATCAGGTTCGAAGCAGACCGGTTGCTACAGCAGTCGATTAACCGTCTTCGATCTCGCAACCCTACCCTCATCAAAATAGGCGTCGTGATTTTCCTCGATGTTATCGAGGTCATATAAGTAATTCACCATGATTCCGGCCGACTGTTTAAGCCCGCGCTCGCTCAAATCCGCAGCCCAATGAATAGCGTGTAAGCTGGCTCCGTTACCGAGGTGGAAACGTGCCACCGGGTCAGCGGCCAAATCATTTTGGCGCGCATTAACGAGGAAGTGTGCGCACACGGCAACAGCTGACTCCCAGCGCCGATCATGAGTCTCGCGACCCTCTGATGCTGCGAGAGCACGCAGCTCGTCAACCTCTGACTCACCCTTTTCCGCAATGAGC
>CBFHQN010000101.1:0-7368 GCA_965657765.1 Luminiphilus sp.
GGCCTTAATCATGGGTTTACATCGCTATAAGCAATGGCGGCAGCCGAAATATCGAGCCTACCGCCGGTTAGCGCGCACATTAACCGCTCACGGTATCGAGCGGCAGCCAGGAGAAACTCTTCGTCAAGCCACTCAGCGCGCACTGCTACTACCATCAACACGTATTCCAGAATTAGAGGCTCAGTTGTCGCAATTCGAGAATGCTTGGTACGGAGGCAGCAAACAAGGAACCTAGCGATCCAGCATGGTCTAGTGTCGACCAAAAGTTTGGCTTTGTTATGCTTACCGCGCGGTGAGTACGAAACTCAGCTAATGATTGAGCACATTGAGTAGAGAATGCACAAAGCGGCGAAAGCACTTTTAAACCTGATGCGGCTTGAAATTTTGGTGGGCCTGTTGCTCTTTGCTTGGGTCTTCTGGCTGGAGTTTGGTCAATGACGGGCGTTGGCGTCGCTGTTGGTGCGGTTGCCTTTGTGTTGACCGGAGAACCCCTTTGGATCGCCGCCGGCGCGGTAGCGGGCGCTACACTAGAGTGGTTTGAACGTTCAAAAGATTGAGCCTTTTATAACACGACTTAGTACGCGGTAGCGTGGCAACTAAACATCACCGCCAGCAACTCTATGTAGTCAACTAATGGCTGGCTCGCAGTGACCCCAAGATCTCAGGCAAAGGCCCGTCTATGCAGCATTTCTTTTCACCCATACCTCCTAACTCCACTTTATTGAAGCGAGGTCCGACCTCAGGAAGCCCTCTGTTTTCTTCGTGCGTGTGACGGGTCAGGCGTTTTCAGACTAAGCCTTCACACGCTCGCTTTTAGGGTCATAGAAAGGCGCTAAAGAAGCCTCAGCCGCGTATCGCACGCCTGCAACTTCGATCTCGTATTTGCCTTCTTTAATAAATTCGGGTGTCACGCCGCCCGGATGATTGACGTAGCCCACGCCTAGCGCTCGGCCTACGGTATGCCCATACATTCCCGATGTGAGGTACCCGACTTGTTTACCGTCTCGCCAAATAGGCTCGTTATGATAGAGCAGCGGCTCAGGATCCTTGAGCGCGAACTGCACTAATCGCTTCTCTACTACGGACTCACGTTGTGCGAGCAGCGCCTCTCGACCGATGAAGCCCCCGGGCTTATCCCATGCAACCGCAAAGCTTAGACCTGCCTCAAGCGGTGTTTCCTCGTCGGTTATGTCGTGTCCCCAGTGCCGGTACCCCTTCTCCAGCCTCAATGAATTCATCGCATGGAATCCGGCATGCACGAGATCAGGCCGGATAGAAAGAAGGCGATCATAAACATGGCGCGAAAACTCGGTTGGAATGTACAACTCCCATCCCAATTCACCCACATAGGTAATCCTAGAAGCTCGGACGCGCGTGTAACCGATCTCAAACTCACGGGAGGTGCCAAATGGGAACAACTCATTTGAGAGGCTTTCACCACAGACTTCTTCTAAAAGCGCTCGGGAATTCGGGCCCATAATCCCGATCACCGAATACGCTGAGGTCATATCGGTAACCGTGGCGTAGGCATCCGACGGAATATTGGTTCTAAGCCAACTCAAGTCACGCACTTGCGTAGCCGGGGTAGAAACGATTAAAAATTCATGTTTGCTGAGTCGAGTAACTGTCAGATCCGCCTCGATACCGCCGCGCTCGTTAAGCCACTGGGTATACACAATCTTACCTATGGACACTGCCACGTTGTTTGCGCATATCCGATTTAGCACGCGCTCGGCATCAGATCCCTGCACTAAAAACTGCGTGAAAGAACTCTGATCGAAAAGCGCTACATCTTCGCGGACCGCTTTATGTTCAGCAGCCGAATCCGCAAACCAATTTTGTCGTCCGTAACTGTATTCGTAGCTGGGCTCGACACCCTCGGGCGCAAACCAGTTCGGACGCTCCCAGCCTGCTAGCTCACCGAAGCAGGCATTCTTAATGGTAAGACGCTCATGCAGCGGTGATTTTCGAACTTGCCGCGCTGTTTCGAACTGCCGAAACGGCCAATGCATTGCAAACAAAAGCCCAAGCCCTTCTTTCGTTCGGTCGTGCAGATAGCTGGCGGTGTTTTGAAACGGTAGGTTTCGCCGAAGATCGACATCCCACAAATCCATCGGTGGATGAGCGTCAACAATCCAATCAGCTAGGACTTTGCCTGCACCACCTGCAGACTGAATACCAATCGAATTAAACCCTGCGGCCACGAAGAAGTTTTTGAGATTGGGCGCTTCACCAAGGTGATATCGGTCGTCTGGCGTAAAACTCTCGGGACCGTTAAAAAAGAGCTGAATACCCGTCTCCGACAAACTGGGGACACGTTTTAATGCCATCTCCAAAATCGGCTCGAAGTGCTCCCAATCATCGGGCAATTGATCGAAGCAAAAATCCTCTGGAATACCCCCCATGCCCCAGGGCTTTGCTACGGGCTCGAAGCATCCGAGCAATAACTTTCCAGCATCTTCCTTGTAGTAAGCGCAGCCATCTGGGTCACGAAGCACTGGCGTCTCGGGAGTCATCCCCTTCATGGGTTCAGTGACAATATAGAAATGCTCGGCACCATGAAGCGGCACATCGACACCCGCCATGGCACCAATCTCTCTCGCCCAAAGCCCGCCACAATTCACCACGAATTCCGCGCCTACGTCGCCCTGCTCCGTTCGAACGCCGACTGCCCGTCCATCCTCAACCTCGACACCCGTTACTGTTACGCCCTCAAAAATCTGGGCACCACCCATTTTTGCGCCTCGCGCCAGCGCTTGTGTGGTATCGATGGGGTTAGTTTGGCCGTCTCTGGGCAGGTGCACGGCACCCACGACATCACCCACATTGAGCAGTGGCCACAGCTCCTGTGCCCGCTCAGGTGAAATGACGTCGACGTCAAGACCGAAACACCTCGCCATGGATGCGCCCCGTTTTAGCTCCTCAAATCGCTCCTGATTCGTCGCGATGCTGAGCGATCCACGCTGCTGGTAGCCGGTCGCCTGCCCGGTCTCTATTTCCAGATTTTCATAAAGCCCGGTGGTGTATTGCGCGAGTCGCGTAAGGTTTTGCGTTGCTCGAAGCTGCGCCACTAGTCCCGCTGCATGCCAAGTCGTACCGCAGGTCAGTTGTTTGCGTTCAAGTAAGACAACGTCGCAAAAGCCACGCTTCGTAAGGTGATAAGCAACGCTGCAACCAATGATGCCGCCGCCAATAATGACAACCTGCCCATGTGTGGGAAGTTTTTGAATAGAACCTTTTGACATGGAGTGCTAAATGAACGTGCTCGTTTTAGTACTAGCTCCCAGCATCACCAACGCTAAAACCTCTTTTTCGCAGCATATCAGACGCGAGGAATGTAACCTTGTCAAACTCCTTGTGGATAATTTGCATAAAGTGACCACGCTTCTTCTGACGCCGAGTACTTAAATTTTTGAAATTATTATCGATAGTCGAGTTATTACGTCGAGACAACTTTAGTACGACCCACCTGCAAAGGGGCTTATTGAAGTTGGAAAGTGCTGTGTTGCCAGGGTGATTGTCCTCGAACCGACAATTCCTCGATAAAGTTTGTCGGAAAGTGACAAATGTAATCGTTGCATAGAGGCAATTCAGTCAAAGCTGACTGCCAATTGAAATACATCTGCTCTGTTGACTGAAATCGCCGCTACCTCTTTGTAATATCAAATGACAAGAAGCAGGACGGAGTGTGTCAATGCTAAGCAAACAATCGACAGCACAAGGGCTGTTTCTTCTGCTCATGGTCATTTCATTTCCAGCTCATTCCTCGGACTCAGACGATGATGGAATTGATGACAGCCAAGACAACTGTCCATCCACAAGTAATGCTGATCAAATCGACGCTGACCGGGACGGCCTAGGTAATGCCTGTGATGCGGATGATGACGGCGATGGTGTGGTAGATACAATCGATCTATACCCACTGGACGGCAGGTACAGTGCTGATGCAAACAACAATGGATTTCCTGACAAATGGGAGAGCCTGTACGAGTACACCGGTAATCCTGAGGGGGATGTCGACGCTGATGGCTTTGATTGGCGCGAAGAGTATGAGTACCAAACGTCGCCCGTGATCGCTGACACCGATCTTGACACAATTCCTGATGGACTAGAGATAGGGCTCGGCGATTCACCTACGTCTCCAAAGTATTCTGTTGAAGTCGGTGACTCGCATGCTTGTGCTATCGATGACGATGGCGTGAAGTGTTGGGGTGGAAATAATTTCGGGCAGTTAAACGTGCCATTTTTGAACGACCCTAGGCAAGTTGGTGCAGGCATCTACCACTCGTGCGCCTTGGATTCCAACGGTGTAACCTGCTGGGGAGCAAATTATTCCGGTCAGCTAAATGTGCCTCCATTAACAAATCCGACTGAGCTCGCGGTAGGCGCGGATGCAAACTGTGCCATTGATGATACTGGCATTGTTTGCTGGGGATCTAACGGTGACAATAAAACTGAGGCTCCGACACTCAGCAATCCACGCGACTTGAAGGCAGGCAGGTGGCAATTCTGCGCAATTGACGACAGCGGTCTAAATTGCTGGGGCTTCAATGGAAATAATGAAAGCGATATTCCCAAAGGAATTTTTCCCGAATCTTATGACACGGGCCGTTACAGCACCTGTGCAGTAGTCGATAGATCCCTACAGTGCTGGGGGCTTCTGTCCTACTTTGACCGAGCGAGAAACTTCCCAAATATTGAAATAAAAGACATAGCCGTAACTTCGTTACAGGAAGAGGGGCTATGTGTTTTGTCGGAGGATGGCGTAACGCACTGCAAGGACATAGAAGGACGATATAACCGTTACCTAGGTGACGGTATTGCTGCGATAGACTCCTACGAAGATCACTTTTGCCACCTTGACCAAGAACGGGTCACCTGTTGGTTCCCCAATGACCTCTCCAATAGAAGCCTTTCAGCCAACTTTTTATTTGCGTTCGATCCCGACGGAGACGGTGTAAGTCGCCTATATGGAGATGAAATGCCTTTTGATCCGAATGAACTTAACGACTCGGATGGTGATGGAATTGGCGATAATTCTGATAGTGATCGCGATGGTGACGGCGTAGACAACGATGATGATCTCTACCCCGACGATCCAAATGAAGCGTTCGACACTGACGGCGATGGAGTCGGTGACAATGCTGACGCATTCCCAGAAGACCCCAATGAGACGGAAGATACTGATCATGATGGTATCGGCGACAATAGCGATAACTGTGTGGACTTATCAAATCCGGATCAAACAGATACCGATAATGACTCATTCGGTAATGCATGTGATAGCGATGACGATAATGACGGCTTAGAGGACGTGTATGACGCATTCCCTCTGGACCCATCCGAGCAAATCGACCAAGATAACGATGGAACGGGCGACAATGCTGATGCATTCCCGTTAGACCCTTCAGAGCAAACCGATACCGATGGCGATGGCGTTGGGAACAATAGTGATGAGGATGATGATAACGATGGATACACCGATGAAGAGGAAACAGAGTTCGGGACGGATCCACTTAACCCTCGCTCGAGCCCCACAAGCTCAGAAGAGGAATACGTCTCAGGCATGCCAGTATGGCTGAGGTACATCGCGATCGATTGGATACCACAAACGTGACACCACAAATGGAGACAAGCGCCAAGACAATTCACATGCGAATTTTCAAACGCTTCTACTATGGACGGGAATCGCTGGCTCCGTTCCCCCCGGCGAGACTATCAGCTGCGGAAGTCAAACAACCTCCTGGCGATTGGGTTGCGATAAATCCTGAACTTCAGGTTCATGTGGGACTGAATGCGCATGCGTGATGCCTGTAAGCGCAATGCGTTGCGTCGACTGGTATCGATGCTGCCGGTGCTCACGATATCGTGGATGAGCTGTGTATCCTTTGCGTCCACCGTTGAGGCTGCATCACTTAGCCGTGAGCAACTTGCAATTGTTCTTTTACTACTTCGGGACGCCAGTGTTTCAGACGACTCTTTACCACCAAACGCAGACGCCGCGGCGGACTATTACGCGTCGAACGTAAAAAACCAGGTTGTTGAGGCGATTTGCCTGAGCTGTCACGTCACTAATGGATTAGCTGGCTCCACCAATCTTATTTTTGCCGCTGGTTCCGATGAGGCAAACCTTGAGGCAATAAGCAACTACCTAAAATTGCGCGGTGATAACGGCGAGACATTACTAACAAAGGTAACGGGTGGACTAAGTCACGGTGGCGGTGTCCAGTTGACCACCGGCAGTCCTGAATATGAGTCTTTGGCGGAACTCGTATCTTTGCTGGTAGCTGACGGCGATAACTCTACAGGTTCATCCGACGATGCCTTCTTCAAAGAAGTGTTGCTTGCGAGTCCATCTGAAACGCTTCGTCGTGCATCACTGATCCTTGCTGGAAGGTTGCCAAACGAGGAAGAAATAGCACTTGCGAACTCCGGCGACGAAGGGCTTAAAGACGCAATCATTGGTCTCATGCAAGGTGATAGCTTTCATGAATTCCTTATCCGCGGTGCCAATGACCGACTGCACACCGATGCCTTCGTCAATGGATCGTTTTCAGAGGTCTCTGACTTAAATGGACTAGCGGGTGACCGATACCCCATGGGCGAGCTTCTGTGGGACTTAGAGGGTGCAATTTGGGGGTATCGCACCGGCATCGCACGCGCGCCCCTTGAGCTCATCGCCTACATCGTAGAAAACGACCGACCGTACAGTGAAGTCGTCACTGCTGATTATACCATGGTGAACTGGTTTACCTCTCAGGTCCTTAGAAGCGACGTAGAGGTGGGCTCATTCGAAGATCCAAAGATTTTTGCGCCTGGAAGAAACAGAGGCTCTGTCGCTCGCGATGATGACTACCTCGCAGAGCAAGTACCGGGATTTGGCACCCGCGTCATAGAACACAGTGGTTTCATAGACTATCCCCACGCCGGCGTCCTTAACGACTTAACCTGGTTACATCGGTATCCCACGACAGAGACAAACCGCAATCGAGCAAGAGCACGATGGACGTTTTACCATTTCCTAGGAATCGATATTGAGACCTCTGCACCGAGGACAACCGACCCAGTCGCACTCGCAGATACCGATAACCCCACGCTAAAAAATCCCGCATGCACGGTTTGTCACGACCGCTTGGATCCTGTTGCTGGTGCTTATCAAAACTACGGCAACGAAGGGTTTTATCGCGATAAGTGGGGTGGCCTAGACTCCCTCCCCGACACCTATAAGCACCCAGAGTGGTTCGGCATCACAGAACCAACGCTTTATCAGGAGGGCGATACCTGGTTCCGAGATATGAAGGCACCGGGCCTTGATAACGCAGTTCAACCCAGTAATAGAGTCGATGACAGCTTGAGCTGGCTGGCGGA
>CBFHQN010000102.1:0-7359 GCA_965657765.1 Luminiphilus sp.
GTCGTACCAAGGTGGGGTGGTCCACAGCTTGTCTTGATCCAAACACCACTCGTGCCAATCGTGCTCTCGGGGATAAATATGTTTATCCATAAAGGCCTGTAACTGCACATTTAGCGCCATCACACGATCGTTTAATTCAAATCCCATGCAATTTCCCTCTCTAAAACTGATCAGGAATCACCACAGTCCTGGTGACCCCAATGACCTCTCGAACACTTAGTTACTCTCAAGGTGCAAATAACATTGCCTCAATACCCGTGCCCTCGAGTACGTTATCTACCAGCTCACGGTCGGCAGCTGAGAGCGCCTGATACTGCTTGTTGGTCCACCGCAAACATTTGGCCTGGTAGGGAAACGTTTGCTGAGTCCAGAGGGCACCATCAATCTCGCACTCCCAAGTCTTCTCGCCCGCCTCAACCGCACGCGCATTAGCGAGCTGCGCTGGGGCGTAGACTCTGCCAATCTCGTTGAGTAGCGCTTTTAAACTCTCTGGCTGCTCCTCGAGGTCAACCCAATCTTGTCGCGTTGCTTCAAGCCCGCTTTGATCACACATTTGATCGACCCAAGCCACGGTTCGCGGTGATACCTCGTGAGCAATGGCCCTTGCCGTGGGATCAAAGCCCACGAGCTGTGTTAGCTGACCGTGTAAGCCAAAGTCACCCGCCCCGGGTCGCTCGCCCAACATGAATTTTTGATTCGATAAATGTGATTCCATTGCCGCGAGAAAGCGACGATAGCTCGCGTCGATGACAGGTGCCGTGATGTCGTTAGAACCCACGACATAAAGCCGACCAATCTGGCGCTCCGAAATGTGTTGCTTAAACGCCTGCAGACCTTCAGTCGGCATGCTGACATTCATTCCTAATGGAAGAAGCGTTCCAGCATTATCTGCATCTGCCTCAAAGTGCCAGCGATAATGGAACATGTATTTCGTGCACCATTCGTCAGCAAAGTCCTCGATCAGATAGTCGAAAAACGCGAGTGCTGGATCAGTTGGCAGTACGGAGCGCCCGTTATACCTCTCCTCGAGGCGGCGAATGATGGGCGTCGAATCACACTCGGCGGCCAGCCCGGACTCACCCTCAAAGAAGAACGTGGGCATGAAAATTGGCCGGGGCTTTTGGACCCCTAGGGCCTCGCAGGCAGCTTCGGGCTGTCCCCATTGGATCCGATAGGGAATACGGCGATAGCGCAGTAAGGCCACCATTTTCTGGGTATAGGGAGAACCCGTACCCCCTACCAAATTTACTGGCTCTCGTTCACTCACATTTTTTCTCCAAACATTACTTACTTCACTGCGACAGAAGATTGCCGCGAAAACGCTTCAACAAAACATCCGCGGCAAGAGAGAAAGGCCCTCTCACTGCCACACTTCCAAATTATCTGAGCGCGTAATGCGCCGAGTTAGAACACTGTTGATGACTGGCGTCATCCCACACTCAGTCAGAAGATCATCGACGCTCGCTCTCGTCTCGTCAGACAGCGATCGGTAAATGTCTTGCACGCGCTGCAGCAAGTAAAAACGGTGGGGTTGAGCAATGGCGTTAATGCTCTGACCTCGAACCTCAAACTTTGCCATGCCGGGAGCGGCGGCAAGCCTTCCAATTGCCGGTGTTCCTGTTTCGGGTTGGCTTTCTTCAAGCCACGTGTTGATGCATTCGGCGGCAGCCAAGGTTTCAGGCACAAAGTCTTCTGAAAGAACGCGAAGCACGGAAATCAACGATTCGGGGATTTGGTCTTCCGCGACAAGCCCCGCCTCTGGGTTAAACCACTCAGGGTAATCGTCATCTTGCCGATTCATCCGCTCGACCCAGCGAAAAACCGATGTTGCGCGCTGCTGCATCAATCGAGCCGGATGGGGATCTCGCCCCAAGTGCGCATACAAAGGCGCGATCAGACCAAAATCACCAATGCAGGGTTTGGCACCCAAGAGGTAAGGGTGGATCTCAAAATGAGCGTTGAGTGCATCGAGCAACTCAAGATACAGCGCTTCCACTACTGCTTTAGACTCGTCTGTAACACCGAAAACCATGGCCGCATGACGCATACGATCCATCATTGCCTCGGTTTTTTCCTCACGCGCGGGTGTATCGCGCTGAGAATGAAGGAAGTGGTATCGCACAAATGCCAGATTGTCCTCAGGGAAATTCCAGCGATAGTGCATGGCAGGTCTCAGCAAGCCGTCAGTGCCTATCACGTCAAACAACGCACTGATGACCTGCTGCTTAGCCCCGCCAGGCAGACTCGGACGGCCGTTCGCTGCTTCGAAATGTTCGATAATGGCTGCGCCATCGCGAATAACCTCGCCCTCAGGAGTCACAAGTGTTGGAATGGTGGGTAACTTACCCTTTGGGAGCACCTCCGCTTTGAAGCTCTCCTGTCCAGTCGAAAATTCCTCAAACGGAATCCCGTGTTTGATGAGATAACTCCTCGCTCGCCCCGAATAAAGGGAGTGTGTCATTGCATACAATCGACTGCGCTTTACAGACATCTGATCTTCTCTATGGTGAATGGCTTGCTGCCTATCAAGTGCCAATTCCCTCGGTCAAAAGATGATGGCATTGCACGTTTCAATGTTGAGCTGTCCTGCCAGACCAGCTTCGCGGTGAACCGAAATCTCCTGGTACTCTGGTAGCTGCATCATCTCCAGCATGGCAGCACGCGAGGGATACTGAGCAATGGCAACCGTATCCCATAGATCCTCAACTTCGCCCAGCATGAGACGGCTGACGTCACCCGAGAACACGAGTTTTCCGCCAACTGTGGCCAAGGTCTTAATGACACCCCTTGAATAGAGAGCGTAGGCTTCCTGACCCGTAAGCGCAGTCTCACGACCGTCCTTATAAACCGCCTTTTCCTTGAACTTCAGCAGGTTAACCATGCTAATGGGACCGTCGGGGCCTGGGGACATAAACCCTTCCATCTGCTCCTGCGTCGGGATGACGCTGTTCTCTACTTTCACTGTTTGCCTCCAATTGATGAGACGACGCTGTCGTCATCGGTAAATCACGGCCCAACCCACATTTGGGTAACTATTAGTTGGGCCAATAAATGTAGTCATCACCCTCTTCAAAGGGCTCAACAAGGGTTTTATCAATAGTAATCGCGCTTTCAAGTACTGCGGGGTAAAGCGCGGGGCGAGCAGTAACAGCATGCGCATCGAGCAGGGCCATAAGCTCGATCACTTTTTCTGGCTTGGATTCCGCTAGATTGATTTGCTCAGTCGGATCCTCTGCGAGATTGAAAAGCCACCGCTTATCGGGTCGCGCTGTGACTTGCAATTTCCAATCCTTGTGACGGACCACGCGGTAATGACCGCTTTGCCAAAACAGCGTGTCACGATTCCACGCCTCAAGTCCCGTGCGGGTTGCAAGCGGCAGCAAGTTTTCACCGTCGATAATAACGCCTTCAGGTTCTGGTGCCTCGGCCGCAGCTGCGAGGGTCGGCATGACGTCAATGTGTGCAACGGGCTCCTCAGACACAGTTCCCGGACGTATCCGCGCCGGCCACTTCATCATGAGCGGCACACGAATGCCGCCCTCAAACTGGCTTATCTTCCAACCTCTAAACGGCTTATTGATGTCGGGCAAACCAATATAGCCGGGACCGCCGTTGTCATTAGTGAAGACAACAAGGGTGTTATCAGCTATTCCCACTTCCTCGAGCGCTGTATTGATTCTGCCAACGCTCCTATCGAGCGATCGAATCATGGCTGCGTAGACGCGTTTTCGGTGAGGCGTGATATCACCTACCGCCTCGTAATCCTCGCGGGTAGCCTGTAAGGGCGTGTGGACTCCCCAGTGACCAAGGTAAAGAAAAAACGGCCGATTTTTATTGGCGTTGATAATGTTGATGGACTCATCCGTCCAATAGTCTGTGAGATAGCCGCCCGGCTTAAACCGATCTTGATCTCCAGAGTTAAAGCTATTCGCGAACGCCATCCTCGCCCACAAGAACTGGTCGATGGGGTCAAAATCGAGTTTTGCATTCACCACATTAGGGTCGTCCTCTGGCAGAAAAAGACCACTTGCCATTAACAAGCTTTGATCGAAACCCTGCTCGTGCGGGGCCATGCCATCCTGTCGACCCAAATGCCACTTCCCAATATGGAAGGTTGCATACCCCCTCTCTTTGAGAATTTCGGCAATAGTGACCTCCTCGGGTGGCAGACCCTGCTGCTCGTATGGCGGCTTACTTTCATCAAGGGCTGCGTCATAGATCATGGAGGGTGTCCCCCTGCCCATTTCCGCTGAAATGCGCGAGAGCATCGGCGCCATACCCGAAGGTGTTGGGGTGAATTCAAAACCTGTTCTCGTCGGGTAACGACCTGTCATCAACATTGCGCGCGACGGCGCACAAGTGCCAGCGCCAGAATACGACTGAGTGAATACCACGCCATCAGCCGCCAGCTGATCGATATGTGGTGTTTTTACGCGACCACCATCCAAGCCGCCGCCAAAGGTTGATATGTCGTTATAGCCAAGGTCGTCAGCAACGATAAGGATAATATTTGGAGGGCGCTCGTCGGGTGATTCAGAGGCTAATTTTGGTCCTGCATTCCACGCTAGGCTGCGCGGAGGTCCAACCTCGTACTCATTCGCTGAGCGGTACTTGATAAAACCCAGTAACAGCTGGGTTTGGTTTTGGTAGGCGATCGCAGCCAGAACAATCAGTCCGAGGGAAACAGCTAGCAAGATTTTTTTCATGTGTTGCTCCCAAACGGGTACCCCGTTTATCGAGGCTCGAGGCACATCTCGCCCGACCACTCGCTCGACCACCCTGCGCCCTCAAATACCGACGCTCGCAGCGTGTTGTTGAGTGAAGTTTGTCCTCGAACTCACGGCCCCATTATTATTTTGACATACAGTATGTCATTTCATTAGGGCCATGCAACTGGTGCGGGCGATGCAACCAAATTCGCCAAACTAGCTGCGACTAAGTAATTGCTCCAACAGCGATTCCACAACCGCCCTGCTTTGCTCTTCGCTCAAATTCTGCTCACTTCTCAAGCGCTGCCACATCTCAAATGAGGCAATCGCGTCTGCCGACTCCTGTTTGGTATCTGGCAACTCGAGCATTTCTGGCAGCCACTGTTCAAGATCTCTGCGCAAACCGCGCTGACTGCGGGCATAGTTGTTGCGCAAGACTTCGTAGCGCCATAGCTGGGCTTTGGTACCCACCATGAGATTTTTTAATTGCTCGAAAGCATCACTGCGGCTCGCGACAGCGTGCTTGATGCGTGTCTCCAAGTCACCACTGCGGTCTCCGCCGACAAACAGCGCCTCGTACGCGTCCCGTAAGTGAGCATCGACCGCCTCAAATAGCGATTCCATGTCCTCGAAATGTCGAAAAAAGGATCGAATGAGGACACCGGCCCGATCTGAGATTTGCTGAGCGGTGGGAACAAGCACGCCATCTTCCTGGAGCGAGAGCGCAGCCTGAATTATCGCAAGGCGCGTTCGTTCGCCACGCTGTCGTCGTCCATCAAGCGGACGATGATCTATCTGAGTAACGTTGCTGCTGTTTGTTGCCACCGGGGCCTCTGAATCGATGCGCGCGAGTGAAAAGTGTACACCCACTGAGTAGCGCGCTGCACACTCGACAATCGCTTAAGCCCAACCCCTCTGCGACAACGGGTTTTCCTGCTTGCGCAGCACCTTTGCGTGACCTTGCATCACAGCGCTCTGCATCTCCCATTCCGTTGCTCAGGTCGTCGTCTTGACGTTGATACAGGAACATTTCTCAACGAGATTAAGCGCTAGCGGTACCGACCCATCTTGAGGAGACCCGCTCTGAAGGTTGGGGTGAGCGGTTATTACTTGGACACGCACATGCGTGACGACGTAAACAGGGTTTCCTTGTATGGTTGGCGACGAAAGGACAGTTAATCAGCAAGGCTTTCCTTGCGGAAACATTACACAAGAGCACTCATTATGACCTCGGCGAAAAATATAAAACCTTTGGCAAAGGCGTTCACAGGCGCACAATCTCTTGCACTGAGTTCACTATTTGCACTCACATCTCTCACAACAGCAGCTCCGACTCACGCCAACGAGAGCGTATTGAACAGCATCGAGAGTCGCTCGACGCAACTGACAGATTTGAGTGATCTGATCTGGGATTTGGCTGAGGTTGGCTATCAAGAAACCCGCTCGAGTGAGGCTCTCAAAAGCGCGCTAGCAGCAGAGGGTTTTTCCATAGAGAGCGGTGTGGCTGAAATCCCTACGGCGTTTGTTGCCAGTTACGGCTCGGGCGAACCTGTCATCGCCGTGATGGGCGAATTCGATGCGCTCCCCGGTATAAGCCAAGCGGCAGTCCCCTACCCCCAAACGGTCGAGGGAAAACACTCAGCACAAGCCTGTGGGCACCATCTTTTTGGCGCGGGATCATTAGGAGCCGCGATCGCTGTTAAAGAGTGGCTCGAACAGACCGGCACATCGGGCACTATCCAGTTCTTCGGCACCCCTGCTGAAGAAGGCGGCTCAGGCAAGGTCTACATGGTGCGGGCGGGCCTTTTTGATAACGTCGATACTGTCATCCACTGGCACCCTGCTTCAATCAACGCGGCGGACTCCGCCAGCACACTCGCGAATCGCTCGGCTAAATTCACCTTCTCCGGTATCTCATCGCATGCAGCATCGGCGCCCGAGCGAGGCCGATCGGCCCTCGACGCCGTTGAGTCCATGAACTTTATGGTCAATCTTTTACGAGAGCATGTACCTGCCTCAACACGACTTCACTATGTCATCACCGATGGTGGCTCGGCCCCTAATGTTGTGCCCAACAAAGCGCAGAGCTTTTATTACGTAAGACACCCGAATGAAAACACCCTCCGCTCGATTTGGGACCGCGTCATTGCGACCGCTGAAGCAGCGGCACTGGGCACGGGCACGTCGATGAGCTACGAGATCATTCACGGAAACTACAGCGTTCTTCCCAATGACACACTCGCTGAAGTTATGCATAAAAACTTATCGGCTGTTGGTGGCGTCCATTACAGCGATGCGGATACGGCGTTCGCAGCGGAATTAGCGAAAAGTCTGCCCGATGATTCGCTCATCACCGAGCGTGCCGCTCAAATTAAGCCCTATGCCTCGGGCTCACGAGGAAATGGCTCAACAGACGTGGGTGATGTCAGCTGGACGGTGCCAACCGTCGGGATGAGTGCTGCAACATGGGTTCCCGGCACTGGAGCGCATACATGGCAGGCGGTTGCCGCAGGCCGCACACCGATTGGACACAAAGGTATGATTGTCGCGGCTAAATCCATGGCACTGACCGCCGTTGATCTCTTTAAAAACCCAGCGCTTTTGAGTAAGGCTAGAGAAGAGTTTGATATGCGACGCGGGCCAAACTTCC
>CBFHQN010000103.1:0-7311 GCA_965657765.1 Luminiphilus sp.
TCAAGAGCCTACCTATATTGCAATTGACTGTGCGATTGTTGGTCAGCTTTCCAGGGAAGATCAGTACTATGTCGCACGGAACTTACTCGCGATCCTTCAGCGCAACTACAGGCTGGTTGCCGAACTTCATATCGAGAGTGGCTGGGTCCCTGCTGCGACACGGGTACAGGACTTCGAATCGACGATTCGCATGTTGTGTGAACCTATTTTTGACCGGCCACTCCACGAGATCTCGCTGGGACATATGCTCGTTAATTTGTTCCGAGCAGCCTCGAGCTTTGACATGCGCGTTCAGCCGCAGCTTGTGTTGCTCCAAAAAACCCTCCTCAATATTGAGGGACTCGGTCGCCAACTCTATCCTGAGCTGAACTTGTGGGAGACGGCGAAACCCTTCCTAGAAGATTGGCTGAAGCGACAATACAGCCCCATGAATGTTGTCAGACAACTTCAGCGCGACGCACCCGCGTTCGTGCATCATGCGTCGCAACTACCAGAAGTCATTCCCCAATTTTTGGCCATGCAACGAAAAGGCCTCAAGGAAGACCAGACGCAGCCAAAGACCTCCTCACTGCCAAACCTATTGGTCGGCGCAGGATTTGGGGCGGTCGCCATTGGTGTCATTGCCCTGCCTGAGTTACCCGCCATTGCAATATTGGGCGTTGCCTTAGTCGCTGTCGGGCTTCTTCTCCAGCGATAGTAAGTGCCTCGAAACCTGGCAAATCTCAATTGCTCGCAATGAATGCAATAGCAAGAAGTGGCATACTTCCGTTATGACAACGTCTATCGATCAAAATACGCCGACGATGATGCGCCCGAAATGGAATTCGGACGGTCTATTGCCGGCTATTGCGCAGGACGTGCGCACGGGTGAAGTTCTTATGATGGCGTGGATGAACGAGGAGTCACTGGCGCTTACCCTAGAGAAAAAGCAAGCTATCTACTGGTCTCGTTCACGACAGGCGCTTTGGCGTAAGGGCGAGTCCTCGGGCAACGTGCAAACCGTAGTTGATGCGCGCCTTGATTGTGACGGTGACACCCTATTGTTGAAGGTAGATCAAGCGGGCGCGGGCGCATGCCATACAGGTCGCCGAACCTGTTTTTTCTATGCGCCTACATCTGGCGAATGGCAATTAGAGGATGACCAACGTGTCTGATGTACTCGATGCCCTAACCTCAGCCATTGCAGCGAGGCGCTCGGCTGATCCGGACACATCATATGTGGCCAGTCTTAATGAAAAAGGCCTGAATAAAATTCTCGAAAAAGTGGGTGAGGAAGCCGTCGAGGCCATCATCGCCGCAAAAGATGCCGAATCTGGAAACGGCTCAAGCAAAGAAGTGATCAACGAAGTCGCCGACCTCGTATTTCACACGCTGGTAATGCTCGATCGACTCGGCATCAGTCATAATGAGGTTCTCGATGTGCTGGCCTCGAGACAAGGATTATCAGGACTCGAAGAGAAGGCCTCTAGGAATCAATAGGCGCATTGTTATGTGCCCGCAACAAAAGGTGAATAGATATGGGATTTAGTGGTATTGGAATTTGGCAGCTGCTGATCATCCTCGCCATTGTCATCTTAATTTTTGGCACAAAGCGTCTGCCCGGTGCAGCAAAGGACCTTGGCAGTGCCATCACGAATTTCCGCGAGGGTATGAAGCGGGATAACGGTGAAGCCGCCAAATTAGAAGACGCCAAGGACGACGACGCAAAATAAGCGCACGTCTATGTTAGATATTGGTTTTGCTGAGCTACTGGTCGTCAGCGCTGTCGCCTTGTTTGTTGTGGGCCCAGAGCGTTTGCCCAGTGCAATTCGTGCTATTTCCCTTTGGTTGGGAAGAGTAAGGCGTGGCTTTGAAGAAATTAAAGCCGACGTCAGCCGCGAGCTTCATAACGAAGAGGTCATGCGCGCTTTGCGAGAGAGTCGTGACGAGGTGCAAGACCTGACAGATGTCAGCAGCGCACTCTCCTTAGATCCTGTTGCCCTAGACCCTGCTGGCTTGGATCCTGTTGATCATGAAAAGCCTGCTGCCCATGAATCTGATACTCATGGAAAGGAAACGCCAGCGCTCAACACTTCAGCTGAGGAAACACAGCCGAACCGAAGCGATTCATCCGCGGATACAGAGAAACCAACACAGTGACCGCTGACGAACCTATGCCACTGGTAGCGCACTTGCGCGAACTCAGAGACCGATTTCGCAACGCATTAATAGCTGTTTTTGTTGCTTTCCTCGGGCTGTTTCCTTTTGCCAATGAGCTTTATACCTATATCTCTGAACCCTTGAGAAGCCTTTTACCCGAAGGTTCTTCCATGATTGCAACTGAGGTCACGTCGCCCTTCTTAACGCCCTTCAAACTGTCGATTGTTCTCGCAGTTTTTTTGGCCATGCCAGTCATTTTGGCGCAAATTTGGGGTTTCATCGCACCCGGTTTGTATAAGTCAGAGAAGCGTGTCGCCATTCCGCTTCTGACCTCGAGTGTCATCTTGTTTTACGCGGGTGTAGCCTTCGCCTACTTCGTAGTTTTTCCACTGCTCTTCGGTTTTTTCACCACCGTCGGACCGGGCGACATTTCGGTAATGACCGATATCAATCGATACCTCGACTTTGTACTTAAATTATTCTTCGCGTTCGGCCTCGCTTTCGAGGTTCCCATCGCCGCGGTTATTCTGATCCTGACAGGCGTTGTTACAGCGGACCAATTGGCGAACAACCGGTCATACGTGGTCGTCGGCTGCTTCGTCATCGGCATGCTGTTAACCCCTCCCGATGTTATTTCCCAGACGCTGCTCGCGCTGCCTATGTGGCTACTGTTTGAGCTCGGACTGATCATGGGTCGAGCTCTCAAACGAGGCGAAAACACAGATGACTGACAACGCAGTAACAGGCACTGAGGACAACCCACCGCCGAAAGCCAAATCGCTGAGACCGCTGCGTGAGTTGCTACAGTTTTTATGGCCACATAAATCGAGACTGATTGCCGCGTCTTTAGCGCTGGTCTTTACCGCAATGGCTCAGTTGTCGCTGGGCTATGGCATCCAGATATTGATCGACCAAGGCTTTGCCAATCAATCTCAAGCGGGTTTACGTCAAGCCGTTGTTTTCATGATTATCGTCGGGTTCGCAATGGCAAGCGGAGCCTTTATTCGCTTTTACCTTGTGTCTTGGCTTGGTGAGCGCGTCAGTGCTGATCTCCGAAAAAAAGTTTTTAATAACCTGCTGACTGTTCACCCTGGGTTTTATGAAAAAAACCACGCAGGCGAGATCATGTCGCGGCTAACCACCGACACCACACTCCTGCAGACACTCATTGGCTCATCAGTCAGCTTGGCCGCAAGGAGTGCACTCACGTTAGTCGGCGCGCTCATTCTGATGTCACTGACGAATTTCAAATTAACGCTGATTATGCTGATTGGCGTTCCTTTGACGTTGCTTCCCGTTCTCTACCTTGGCCGCCGTGTTCGAAATCTTTCTAATAAAAGCCAGGCGAGCATAGCAAGTGTCGGTAACCGCGCCGGCGAGGTGCTCCAGTCGATAAAAATTGTCCAAAGCTTCCAGAGAGAAGCGATGGAGCGCGATGTGTTTGGTCAGGAGGTTGATATTGCCTTCCAAATTGCCCGAAAGCGTATTCAGCAGCGGGCATGGCTAATGGCGTGTGCCATTTTCCTATTCCTTGGCGGCATGGTTGGGATGATGTGGACCGGTGGCCAGGACGTGCTCGCTGGCCGAATGAGTGGCGGTGATCTCGGTGCATTCGTCTTTTATGCGGTGATGCTTGGCTCAGCCTTTGCCACGTTGTCGGAGGTTTGGGGCGACCTGCAGCGCGCAGCTGGTGCCGCCGAGCGGCTCGTGGAGCTTCTCCATCAAGACAGCGACATCGACGATGAGGGTCAGGCCACCATTGCTCACGGCCAAGCGGTCTCCGCATCCGACCTCACCTTTATTTATCCATCGCGGCCCAATACTCCCGCATTGAGTGGCTTTAACCTGAAGATTCCGCCCGGTAAAACGCTAGCTCTCGTTGGTCCTTCCGGTGCTGGCAAATCGACGATCTTTGAGCTTCTGCAACGCTTCTACGATCCCACTAACGGGGCGCTCACCTACGGCGGGAAGCCGATTAGCGATTACCCCCTCGCGCAATGGCGCCAGAAGTTAGCGTTAGTTCCGCAGGCCCCCATCCTTTTTTCCGGCGACATCAGCTACAACATTGGTTATGGCAATCCAGAGGCCACAGAAGAAGAGATAGCTGCGGCTGCCGAGGCCGCCTATGCGAAGGAGTTCATTGAGCGACTACCTGACGGCTTCTCGAGTGAGATAGGCGCCCAGGGTGTTCAGCTGTCCGGCGGACAACGCCAGCGTATTGCGCTCGCCCGCGCAATTCTCAAAAACCCGGAGATCCTGCTGCTGGATGAGGCGACCAGTGCCCTCGACACCGAGAGCGAGCACTACGTGCAATTGGCGCTCGGCGAGTTAACGAGAGGAAGAACCACAGTCATCATCGCCCACAGACTGTCGACCATTATGAACGCTGATGCGATTGCTGTCGTAGACAAAGGATCTGTCATAGACGTCGGAACCCATGGCGAACTCCTCAGCCGATGCGAGCTCTACCAACGTCTTGCAAGCATGCAGTTCAGGGAACCTTCAAACAATAGCCATGCCGAAGAAGGCAAGGACAGTTTGACTGAGGATGCTTTAGGTGAGGATGCCCTGACTGAAACAGTCCCCGAATCAGCGTAACTGGCAATCAGAGATTGAGATCTGAAAAAATACGAAATCGGATAATCTCAGCCCAAATAGCGTAACCCTTCTCGCTCAGGTGCAGGCGATCAAAGACATAATTTTTGTCTTCAGGCACACCTGCAGACATCAGTTGGTCTGCGGTATCAATCACATAAGTGTTCGCCATACCGTCTGCCAAATCACTTATGGCTCGATTTATTGCCTGAGATTCGTCCCATACCTCCCAACGCAGGGGTGAGGGCGTGATTGCTATGTAATAGACGGGAGTCTCGGGGTGCTGCCGACGAACACCATCCATCATTTGCTCGAAAGCCTCCACCATGACACCCAGCGGTTTTGAGCCTCCGGGGGTGATGTCGTTCGTCCCCACAAAAATGACAATGGCTAGCGGGGATTCGGCCTGAAACAACACCTCTGAGTGATAGATCACATCGCCAATTTTAGAGCCACCAAAACCGCGATTTATGACAGGAACAGGTGCCATATGCTCCGCCAGATCAACCCAGCGGCGGATACTCGAACTCCCAACAAACAAAAAGGCGTTGGACGGACCTGCCGCTGCATTCGCAAAGGCTGCAATCTCCTCACTCCAGACAAGCGGGTCCTCACTACGCACGCGGTCGAGATTGTTCGATAAGGAATAAATCTGCGCACCTATGTAAGCAAGCGCTCCCAGAACGCCGATAGTTATTACACGCTTCATTACTCTCACTTTCCTCTCATCGGATGGTTTCTTGTTATTAGGAAAATATCTCAATAGCCAAACGATACCCTTTTCTTTATGTGAAGGTTTATTGGTGAGGTCGACATTGGTCGCAAGACAAAATATCCAAGGCCATGTCTCTGATTAGTCCTCGGTCCTTTTAGGAATGTTTTCCTTAACAGCTTATTGTTTTACGACTGCTTAGCTTAAGGCATAGACGCAAGACAAAAAAAAGGCGCTGTAAACAGCGCCTTTAAGAGATTTGTCTGCTTTACGAGAATTCTCGTACAAGACCACCGATAGACTCTTTGGCATCGCCAAACAGCATGCGTGCGTTGTCCTTGTAGAACAGTGGGTTTTCGATACCGGCAAAACCCGACGCCATTGAACGCTTCAACACAAAGACTGTACGCGCGTCCGCAACATTGATAACCGGCATACCATAAATTGGAGAAGACTCAACTTCACGTGCAGCAGGGTTAACAACGTCGTTCGCACCGATAACGATAGCAACGTCGACCGTTTCCATTCTTGGGTTGATGTCATCCATCTCCAAGAGCTGGTCATAAGGCACGTCGGCCTCAGCCAATAGAACGTTCATGTGACCGGGCATGCGACCCGCAACTGGGTGGATGCCGTAGTTCACTTCACACCCGTTTGCTTCGAGAAGCTCCATAAGCTCCTTCACAACGTGCTGAGCCTGTGCAACCGCCATACCGTAGCCTGGGATGATCGCAACGTTCGTTGCCGCTTCCAATACGTAGTAAGCATCCTCTACAGAAATTGGCTTAATCTCACCCTCAACTTCGGTAACCGTCGTCGAGACACTTGCGAAACCAGAGAACAAAACATTGCTCAACGAGCGGTTCATTGCCTTACACATGATCTGCGTCAGGATGATGCCCGAGGCGCCGACCAATGAACCTGCAACGATAAGAACATTGTTGTCGACCGCGAAACCCGCAGCACACGCAGCCAAGCCTGAGTAAGAGTTAAGCAGCGAGATTACGACCGGCATGTCCGCACCACCAATCGGGATGACGACCATGATGCCGAACACCAACGATAAACCGACAACGGTGTAGAGCATATTGGTGTTGGTTGGGTCCATGACGAACATCACAGCGCTTGTCAAAATACCGATAACGATTAAGCCGTTAACGAACTTTTGCCCAGCGAAGGTGACAGCACCACTACCAATCGTCTCTGATAGTTTGCCGTACGCGACAAGCGAGCCAGTGAACGTTACGCCGCCAATCAAAATCGAGAGAATAATGGTGACATAGGTGAAACTGCCATCTGCGATAGACAAGGCGGCAACACCAACAAGACCTGAGGCCGCACCACCAACACCGTTAAACAAGGCCACCATCTCGGGCATTGAGGTCATTGCCACAGTACGTGCTGCAACAGCACCCACTGCACCGCCAACAATCATGCCACCGAGGATGAACTCGTACTGAACAATCCCTTGGTCAAGAAGCGCGGCAACAATAGCCACCAACATACCGACAGCTGATACGCCGTTACCTTTACGCGCGGTATCTGGGGAGCCCAACATTTTGAGGCCAAAAATAAATAGGCCTGCGGCAATGACGTAACCCAACTGAATCATCAGATCGATATTCATGCTCAACCCTCCTTCTTCTTAAAGAAGCCAAGCATGCGGTCGGTTACCATGTAGCCACCCACAACGTTGACGCTAGCCAGCGCGACTGCGCCGGCACCGAGCCATTGCGCGAGATCCTCGTTACCACTACCCGCCAATGCCACAGCACCGACAACCGTGATGCCCGAGATCGCGTTAGCGCCCGACATCAAAGGTGTGTGCAGCGTAGCTGGTACCTTGTTGATGAGCTCAAAGCCTA
>CBFHQN010000104.1:0-7221 GCA_965657765.1 Luminiphilus sp.
ATATTCAAAATCGCTTCTTGCTCAAGGCAGCGTGTCGGACTCACCTTAAAGTCGGAAATGTGCAGGTCTGGCTTGTGCAGTAGCTCAACAGAGCGAAATATGCCACTGAGCCACCACATGTCTTGATCTTCGAGGTAGCTTCCGTCTGACCAGCGCAAGACCATCACCGCGATGCGGTTGTCTCCGCGCCGTAAAAAATCGGTGAGATCGAACTCCGCGGGCAAACGACTGTCTTGCGAGTAACCGACAAACTGTCCATTGCAGACAAGATAGAACGCGCTATTCACGCCGTTAAAGGTGACTCGCGTCCGTCCCGAAGCGAGCCACTCATTTGGGACATGGAACTCCTTTGAGTAACAGCCGGTAGGGTTATCCGTGGGAACACAGGGAGGGTCCACAGGAAACGGGTATTTCACATTGGTGTAGATCGGCTTGTCGTAGCCTTGCAGCTGCCAGTTACTGGGCACCTCAATGCTGTCAGAGTCCTCAACATCCTGCGTCAACCATGATGCAGCAACGTCCTCTGGCCTATCAAAAAAGCAGAACTGCCATTGCCCATCTAAGGAAAGCGTCCTCGAGCCCGCTATTCCCGCACGCGCATTATGCTCTCCTCGAAACGACTGCAGAGGCGCGTGTGCAGGCAGGCGATTAATTCCGAAACACCCTGGATTTTCCCAGTCCCGAGAAGGGCGTGGGCACAAAATATCGATAGCGCGCTCAGTCATGATTGAAACGCATCTTAGGACATGTACCGCGAAAACGTCGAGCTAGCACACAAAAATCGGAAAGGGCCGATTTTTGTGCTGGTCACTCGCAATCCTCTGGGCTCGTTGTAAACGTTTGCCAGAGGGTATTATCGTAGCTGTGCCATCGTCGCATTTCACTAACGCCATGACTGCGAACAAAGCCGTCGGGCTTGCACGCCATATCATCCTGAATGGATTTAAATGCAGCGAGTTCACTAGGAGACGAGCGCTTGAGTAATCGGTATGAAGCCTCTGCGGTACCTGGCTTGAGAGAATAAATGACCGTTCCGGTGTCACAGTCGAACACTACCTCCGTGTATGTCGTGGGCAACCACATAAGGGCGTTCGATTTATCTACTTTCCCGCGAGTTGCATTAGACGGCATGCTCACGGTCATCGGTAGCTTCGCACTGAACTCTGCCATTGCGTTAGTAAACGCTGTGCAGAGGGCCTCGCTAACGGCAGCGGTCGCCTGCAAAGGCAGCAACATGCAACACAGTCCTACCAGAAAGTCCTTCCTCATCGCACTCATTCCCCCACCCCGTGCAAAAGCACGTTTATCCAACGGTAACCGAAGACTCTCTTATTGAGAACAATCAGCGACATCGAATAACGCAAACTCGGTCTTCAGATCCGCAACGCTTTGTGGCATCGTCTCGCCATGAAAGCTGAGCGCGATGAATTGGGATTTGATGCCCCTGCCCCCTTGGGGCATCCGGTGCGTGCGAGCATACCCGAACACCATGCCACGGGCCCCCAAATTGGTGAACGCCTGCCCGATTTCAGCGTAAACGACGCCTACGGGAATCGTGTCAATTTCCATGAAGATCGTGGTGTCAGTAAAGCAGCACTCGTATTCTACCGCTCAGCCGTTTGGTGACCCCCCTGCTGGACGCAGCTAGGTGAGTTGCGAGATTCTTACGCGAAGTTTGAGGCCGCTGGCATCAAGCTATACGCACTGTCGTATGACGATCAAGAAACCTTAGCTGAATTTGCTGAAAACCAGCGCATTCCCTACACCTTACTCTCGGATACGCGCTCGGCAGTCATCCAGCAATATGGCCTCCTCAACGAGCAGCTGACCGCCGCAGACGGTCCACTTTACGGAATTCCCTATCCCGGCGTTTACGTGTGCGACGAGCAGGGAGTCGTAACATCTAAGTTTTTCCACGACTCTTACAAGAAACGCGAAAGCCCTGAAATGCTGATTGATGCAGCGCTCGGTGAAATTCAAATTGACGAGTCCGCGCCTAAAGCGACATCCACGGATGATGGTATTGAAATCACAGCTGCACTCCATGGTGGCAACGGCAGTCTTCGCCAAGGCATTGTGCGACAGCTTGTCGTGTCCTTCGATTTACCCGAGGGACTCCATATTTATGGCGAACCCGTGCCTAAAGGTCTGACTGCGACGCGCATCGGAGTAGAAGGCCCCGCCGGTCTTGTTTTGCTGCCAATGCAGTCACCTGGGACCCACTCACTTCACCTCGCATCGATCGATGAGACACTTGAGGTGTGGAGCGGTCAGGTAGACTTGATCATCCCGCTCTATCCGGTCGGTGAGCTTGTCAGTGAATGCCGCCCCTTAGAGACACCCGACGTTGAAGTCACCGTCAATGTGACCTTCCAAGCGTGCAACGAGACCGAGTGCCTGTTGCCGCAAACGCGACAGCTCTCGTTAACGTTGCCACTCGATGTGGTTGATGTACCTAATCTGGCTATTCACACCGGTCACGGCCAGCGTGAGGGTAATTACGACAGCACCCCTGCAATGAAACGCCTTGTGTGGCGTAAAACGCGCGGCAACCCTTTACGCCTTGCTCAATTTTTGTGGCGGCAAATGAAAATGCGCCGTCAGCTTAAGCGCTGAGTTATTAGACCACCGAAAGGTCAAGGCGCGGCGGAAAGTGTGGAACAGTGACCTACACAAAATAGAATAATAAATTCGGGCGTTAGCCTTTGGCTCAGCGCTACTTTTGTGGCTGGAGTATCGACCGTCATTTTTACGGCAAAGTGTCGAAGTGCGCTTCCATAGCAGCCAGAACAACTGAAGGGTCCGAGCGGCGCTGGTAGTTCTTAGAAAGATCGCGCCATAAAACTGTGCCATCGGGATCAACCAATAGCGTCGCCGGCACGGGCAAGGCCTTGGCGGGCTCGCTAGCTGGTGCTGAGTGGACGCCTTGATTACGAAGACCGAATGCATCTGTCACCGCCAAGGCTTGATCAGAGAGCATCGTGGCTTGAATCCCATGCAAATGCCGCTTTTCTGCAATGACCTCTGGCAAGTCGACACTCACGGTGACTACTTTGACGCCGCGCTTATCAAATTCAGGTCTTAACTCTTCCAGTCGACGTAACTCGCCGATGCAGTAGGGTCACCAATGCGCCCTGAAAAATTTAATAAGCACCAGGTGACCACTGAGTGATCGGGAATCGAACTCGGCCCCGCTATCATCTACGGACTTAAACCGAGGTATTCTCTCGCCGACCTCGATCGCCACGTCGCGCGCAACCACCTGCTCACTAATCATCATCGTGGCAGGCAGAAATAATCCGACCACAATGGCAAAGATTGGAGGAACGGCGCCAAGCCAACCCGTGCGCTTCACAAAAGCGAGAACACCAAGGCAAACACAGGCCAGGAAAACCACAACAAAGCCCGTTCGGTCCTCAGGCAGTGCAACCTCGCGAGTGAGATGAAACCAATACCACGCCGTAGATGCCGCGAGCACCGCCGCCAACAGTCCGATCTTTGTGCCTGGTTTCATAGTATTCATACGACGACGCTACCGAAATCCCGCGCGATTCACCAGCAATTTATACAATGTTCTCGACGACTCTCATCGCACATTCAACATGCCGAGACGCTGCAAATCATCCTGTGTCAATCACATTTCCTTTTCGATAAACGGGTTAAGCTACACCGATGTTTAGCGCTATCGACTGGACCATTGTTGGTCTCTATATCGTCATCACCACTTGGATTGGTCACCGATTAAAAGGTCGGCAGGAATCCACGCGTGATTTTTTCTTAGCTGGTCGCAACATCCCTTGGTATGCCGTCAGCGCATCAATCATAGCAACGACAATCAGCGCCGTTACTTTTATTGGGGTTCCGGCGATCGCTTTCGCGGCCGGTGGTAACTTTACCTACCTGCAACTCGCCCTAGGAGGCATCATCGCGCGATTGCTCATAGCGCGATATCTCCTGCCACGTTACTACGAGCGCGAGTACTACAGTCCCTACGACTTTATGAGCGATCGATTGGGCCCGATGGTCGGACGTGTCACGGCGGGACTTTTCATGGTGGGGGGCGTATTGGGTCAGAGCGTTCGTGTCTATGCCACCGCATTGGTCATCGAATTACTCACTGGCTGGAGTATGGGGCAAAGCATCCTCGTCATCGCCGCCTTCGCCATCTTGTGGACATGGATGGGTGGTGTCGCAGCCGTTATTTGGACCGACTTTGTTCAATTCTTCGTGCTCGTCTTCGGGGCAGTCGGTGCGCTTTTTATCATTGTCACAACACTGCCTGATGGCTGGAATACGCTCCACACCAGTGGCTACGCAGCCGGCAAATTTGAGCTTCTTGATTTCACCACCGATCCGCGGATCGCCTTTACCTTTTGGGCGGCACTCTTTGCACTACCCTTCCAAGGCGTTGCGGTCTACGGCACAGATCATCTTTTTACCCAGCGGCTGATGTGCTGCAAAAATGCATTAGAGGCGAGAAAAGCGCTGCTTTGGAGCATCATGGGCGAGTCCATACCAGCTTTTATGCTACTCGTCGGCGTTGGCCTATTTGCGTTTTACACTCTCTATCCGTTGGACCCCTCGATCGCCACACTTGTTGAGGAAAAAGGGGATCGCATTTTCCCCGTCTTCATCCTTAACGAGATACCTGTCGGTATGAAAGGTTTGCTCATTGCGGGGGTTCTGAGCGCAGCTATTTCTAGTCTCGACTCTATCCTCGCGGCGCTATCTCAGATTTCGATCACCATGTTTTATCGTCCTTTCGTAAAATCTGAAGAAAGTGAAACTCATTACCTCGCGGCCTCAAGAGTGCTCGTGATTATGTGGGGATTGCTCTTCGCGGTGACCGCTTGGCAACTCTCTCAATCCCAAGGAGATCTCATTACGCTCGCGTTTTCGATGACCACCTATACCCTGGGGCCTATGCTCGGGCTCTTTATTCTGAGCCTTTTAAGTACTCGACTGCGGGTGGGAGGTATAGCGCCTGCCGTGTGCATCAGCGTCTTGGCTGTACTCGTATTGAACGAACCGGAGTTATTCACGGCAATCGTCGATCACAGTAACACCGCCCCCCTTTTGGCATGGCCCTGGCTATTCCCGATCGGAACGCTCGTTTGTGTTGCGTTGGCGATAAGAGGAAGTCGAGACGACGCGAGCAGTGCTTAATACCACCACTTCTTCGTACCTCTACTTGAATTAGCGACGTCTTCTCTGGCGATGGCCTGGGGTAATAGAAAGATGTCGCCCTCGTCATCTGATAGCGCGCAAAGCAAATTGACCAGCTTCTAGCGAATCGCTGTCATCGACCTTGCTGACCACTCCCGCTAGACTCACGCTCTTATCAAACAGGATGATCAAACCGCCTTATGTACATCACATCTCCCGAGTCGACTTTCACTGGAACGAATTTTACCGACGATGCCGAAAACCCAACGCCCGTCGAGTTAGTAAAGACAGCAGATTTTGACGCTCATCAAGTGTCTCTCGACGACTATCAAAAAGCGTCGCTCAAGCGACAGGGCTTCACCGCCGCCAAAGGCCAAGTTGCATGGCTAAAATATAATGAGACATTCAAGGTGCTCGTGGGTTGGGACGGGAACGATGATCTAGCCACACTCGGTGGTCTGCCAATGACACTTGTCGAGGGAGATTACTGTCTTGAAACTCAGGTGTCTGATCTGCAACTCATTGGTTGGGGAATGGGGAGCTACCAGTTCAACCGCTACAAGAAGGCCTCACGATCGCCTGCTCGGCTGGTAATGCCCACCGCGGCCAATGCAAGCCTAGTAACCAACAGTGTGCGAGCAGTGGCACTCTGTCGTGACCTTATCAACACGCCTGCGCAAGATATGGCGCCTTCACATCTCGAAGCCGAATCACGCGAAATGGCAGCCTGCTTTGGTGCCAGCATCGATGTCACGGTTGGCGATGGCCTATTAGAGGCAGGCTGCGGTGCGATACACGCAGTCGGTCGCGCCGCGGAGGATGCACCCCGCCTTATTGACCTTACTTGGGGCGACGAGAATGCGCCGAAGGTAACTATTGTTGGCAAGGGCGTCACTTTCGACAGCGGCGGCTTGGATATCAAACCCGGCTCTGCCATGCGCATGATGAAAAAAGATATGGGCGGTGCAGCGAACGCTATCGGCCTTGCCTATTTGATCATGGCGGAAAACCTTCCTGTTCAATTGCGCTTGCTAGTGCCCGCCGCAGAAAACGCTATCGCTGGTAATTCATTCCGTCCGGGCGATATTTTGCACACCCACAAAGGGCTGACGGTAGAGATTGATAACACCGATGCCGAGGGGCGATTGCTGCTCTGCGATGCGCTCTCTATCGCTACCGAAGACAAGCCTGAGGCCATCTTCGACTTCGCTACGCTGACAGGCTCTGCGCGCTCTGCCGTAGGTGCCGAGCTCTCTGCTATGTTCTGCAATAACGACGAACTTGCGGATGCTGTTTCGGAGTCGGGCCGAGAGACCGACGATGCTGTTTGGCGAATGCCGCTTCACGGTGACTACAACCATATGCTCAATTCCAAGGTTGCTGACTTGGTGAATTGTGCGCCGTCGCCTTACGCAGGCGCCATCACCGCCGCGCTCTTTTTGGAGCGTTTTGTCGATAACACACCGTGGATGCACTTCGATATCAACGCTTTCAACGTCAGAAATCGACCTGGGCATCCAGAAGGTGGAGAAGCCATGGCACTGCGTGCTGTCTTTGATTACCTCAATCGCCGCTACGCGTAACTTATATTCAACGCCGGGTATTCCCCGGCATGAGAACAAACGCAAAGCGATGAGAGGTCAGATTTGCATTGCCCTCGTATGAATTACGACAGCAACCCAGAATACGGCATATTGGGGTAGAATCCCCACCCGTTACGTATAGAATGCGCGGTCTTGAATCGCTCAGGAAAGCTGTGCCGCTAACGCACTGCACTGGCTTATGAGGAGATTTAGGGGCAACAAATCGCAAGATCGAGCGCTTTAGTGCCCAATAAAGTGAACCGCAACTAAGGTGGTTCTGTAAGGATGGCATTACGGATAATCAGTTCACTTACCGAACTGAATGGTAAATAGGATCTTTAGGCAGCTGAGCCTTGAGTAAATACGAACGGCACGAGAGCGCAATTAGAAAGTGTAATCCGCTGCCAAACTTAGACTAGCGAAACGTTAAATGAACTCTGACGCTCTTCCTGACATTACCAGTGAAGCACTT
>CBFHQN010000105.1:0-6947 GCA_965657765.1 Luminiphilus sp.
TGGCGAAGTACCAGCCAAAGGAGTACGTCGCTTCACGAGACGACATGGAAAAGCAGATGACAGCACTTTTCGACGTCAAAGCGCTGGTGGAAACGCCAACGGAGTGGCTCTCCTATTATCCGCGCTATTTAAAAGCCCTATTGAATCGTGCTGAGCGTTTGTCAGCTCAAGGAGGTAAGGACGAGAAATCCATGGCGATGTTGCAGCCTCAACTCGATCGATTGGCTAAAGGCATGAAGGATTATCCGGGTCTTGAGGTCTTGTCTCCTGAGGCTGTGAGATTCAGGTGGATGCTTGAGGAGTTCAGAGTGTCTCTATTTGCTCAACAGCTAGGTACTAAGCTGCCTGTATCAGCCAAGCGATTGGATCAGCAGTGGCAATCCGTCGAGCAGTGGATGACGAATAATCCACGTTAATCCCATAAATTTTTTTGATACAGTGACGCAACGGAAACGGAAGCTTTAGATCGTGCGCAAGTTACTTTTTACACACACGCTTACAACTGCACTCACAAAGCAGATCGCAAAACATACTGCGATGGTTACTTTGCTACTCGTACCCACCCTCGCTTACGCTAACGACGATCCCTTCGAATCGATAAACCGCGAGATCCTCGAGTTTAATGATGCGGCTGACGCGGCGATTTTGCGTCCCATCGCGGTTGCTTACGACGATAAAGTCCCTATGCCCATTCGTCGCGCATTGATGAATGCCTACGACAACTTGACCGACGTTAACGGTGCGCTCAATGCCGTATTACAAGGTCGGCCAGGAAGAGCGGCAAAAAATACGGGGCGCGTATTGGTGAACACAACGCTAGGTTTATTGGGCACAATCGATGTCGCTTCTGACATAGGGCTTGAACGCTACAAGACTGACTTCGGTCATACGCTTGCCCGTTGGGGGGCACCTGAAGGTCCCTACGTCATGATGCCGTTTCTTGGGCCGTACACCATTCGCTCTGGCATTGGCGACATTACTGACAGCTTTATGTCAGCCAACGATTATTTGGTCGATGATGACCTGATTACCTGGGGTTCACGAGGCTGGAGAGCACTCGAGTACCGTGCAGATCTGCTCGATGCAGAGGACCTTATTACGGGAGATCGCTACGTCTTCATTCGCGATGCTTACTTGCAGAATAGAGAGGCTCTGGTGAATGACGGCGTTGTTGTCGATACGTTCTCGGACTTCGAAGACGAGGAGTGGGACGAGGAGTTCTAAGCTCGGCGGCGCTCAATCAGCGCTTCGGTCTGTGAAATCGCCTGTGCAAATAGCTCAATGCCGGCACTTTCCGCGTGCATGCCTTCACTCAAAATACGTCTGAATTGTTTTCCGCCTGGCTGTCTCTGATACAGCCCCAGTACGTGGCGTAGCACGTGATTGAGCCTGCCACCCTCCGAAAGGACTTTTTCGAGGTAGGGCATTAATGCCTCAGCCGTTGCGCGCCGAGATAAGGGTGATGAGCTGTGTTTCGAAGTATTTGATTTATCGCCCGTTGGAGTCTCCTGACATAGTAGCTCGTCGACTGCGCTGAGGAACCATGGGTTTTGATAGGGCTCGCGGCCAAGCATAACCCCATCGACATGCGCTAGATGTGCTTGGCATTCCTCAAGGGTGGTGATTCCGCCGTTAATTACGATTGTGAGGTCTGGAAAGTCGCGTTTGAGTTGATAAACCCACTCGTATTTAAGCGGAGGGACTTCACGATTTTCTTTGGGAGACAGGCCCTTTAGCCACGCATTACGCGCGTGCGCAATGAACACCTGGCTGCCACCTTCTGCGACGGTTCCTACGAAGTCACGAACAATATCGTAGCTGTTGTCATCGTCGATACCGAGTCGGTGCTTGACCGTAACAGGGATATCAACGGCCTCATTCATTTCACTGACGCAGTCGCGAACCAACTCGGCCTCACGCATCAGGCAAGCACCAAATGCGCCGTTTTGAACGCGATCTGAGGGGCAGCCACAGTTCAGATTGATCTCGTCGTAACCGTAATCCGCCCCCATCCTCGCTGATACAGCGAGGTCTTTTGGCGAGCTGCCGCCCAGTTGCAGTGCAACGGGATGTTCTTCTTCATTGAACCGCAGGTGTCTATCCGCGTCACCATGGATCAGTGCACCGGTTGTTACCATCTCGGTGTAGACACGTGTATGACGGCTGATCAAGCGCCAAAAATAACGGCAGTGACGATCCGTCCAGTCCATACAGGGAGCTGTGCTGAATCGCCAAGGTGACACTGTGGTTGAGATGGTTTCGGTGTTCATGCGCTTATTGTCGCACAAGGGCTTGGGCTAGCCCCAAATTCAGGTAATGTTCCGGTAATAAAAAATAGCTAGGTTCAGACGCGCTGGGATTCAAAAGAGCTCGCAGCAATAAAGATGGACGCTAAGGGACACTGAAAACAGCAGACCGCTGAAAATAGAAGCATGTGAACAAAGGTAAGCGAAGTTATGAATATTAACCGTAGACGTATTTTACAGGGAATGACCATCGGTGCCGGTGCAACCGCAATGAGCGTGGGTCGTATAAGTCTCGCGTCCACGAAGTCGCATGGATTCACCCACGGTATTGCCTCAGGAGATCCCCTCTCTGACCGCGTCATCCTTTGGACCCGTTACTTGCCTAAAAGCGCAGCTGACTCGGTGGTTCAAATTGTTTGGCAGGTTTCCTCGGATAAATCGTTTGAGAAGATCATAGCGAGCGGAACTACCGGCACCCATTTGGACCGTGATTACACCGTAAAAGTCGATGTCACCGGTCTTGATGCGGGGCAGCGTTACTTCTACCGATTTGCGGTTAACGGCGACTACTCGCCTATTGGCAGTACTCAAACACTGCCTGCGGGAGATGTCTCGCGTTTTCGAATGGCCGTTGCCTCTTGTTCAAATTATCCGCAGGGTTATTTCCACGCTTACGATGATATTGCAAAGAGCGACGTCGACGTTGTTCTGCACCTTGGTGACTACATCTACGAGTACGCGCGCGGCGTCTATGTGAACCCGATCGCTGAGGAGACGCTGGGGCGCGCTGTTGAGCCTGTGAACGAAATTCTTACCACGGATGACTACCGCGCTCGCTACGCCACCTATCGCGCTGATAAAGATCTACAGGCGGCACATGCTGCACATCCTTGGATCTGCGTGTGGGACGACCATGAGTTGATGAACAACACTTGGAAGTCAGGGGCAGAGAATCACAACGAGGGCGAGGGCGACTTTGACGAGCGAATAGAGATGGCCCGGAAGGTGTATCACGAGTGGATGCCCATTCGAACGGCGGCGCAAACCGACCAGGCACCGATTTATCGGCAATTTAAAATCGGTTACCTCGCGGATCTGATTATGCTCGACACGCGACTCCACGGCCGCGATGAGCAGCTAATTTATCAGCGAGATATTCCAAAAGCGGGCGGTGCCGAGGCCTTTGTTAAGACGATGTTGATGGATCCCAACCGCAGCATTCTCGGTGCAGAGCAAGAGAATTGGCTGGCATCTCAGTTGGCGGCCGGTAAAGATCGCGGCGCCACCTGGCAGATCATTGGTCAGCAGGTGTTAATGGGTAAGTTGATCATGCCGGTACTTGATGAAGATGCCATCGACACGAGCTCGCTGTCAGAGCGCTATCGCAAGCGTTTAGAGGGTTTGAGACAGATTGGTGAAGCCGGTCTGCCCATGAATCTCGATGCATGGGATGGCTACCCTGTGTGCCGCGAGCGCATCCACGCAGTATTTAAGCAATTCGCGAGCAACCCTGTGGTGCTTGCTGGTGATACCCACAATGGCTGGGCGTTTAATATGCGTGATGCAAAGGGGGATGCGATCGGTGTTGAGATTGGAACGCCCGGCATTACGAGTCCTGGTATGGAGGCGTATTTGCCAGCACCACCTGAAATGATGCAGCAATCACTCAAAGCCAGCAGTGAAGAGCTTCACGACCTCGATACATCGCGTCGTGGCTGGACCCACATTGAATTCACGCCCGAGACAACTACGTCGACATGGCGTTTCGTCTCTACCATCCTCGAGAGTACCTATTCGATCTCAGAAAGCACGCCGATTGTCTGTAAAGCGGGTGATAAGGCGTTTAGCTGATCGTTTGGTTGAGAAAGCGTCGACGCGCTCTGTATATATGATCGCTCCCGCGTTGCGAGAGCGACTGTTAAATCAAGCAGCGTTTTTGCCGGGAATCGCAGCAAGCAAACGCTGGGTGTAGTCACTTGTCGGGTTGTCAAAGACGGACGCGGTATCACCCACTTCCTCAAGTTTCCCGCGATACAGCACAGCAACGCGGTCCGCTATCTGTCTGATAACCGCCAAGTCGTGAGATACGAATAGCATGGTAAGTCCGTACTCGTCCTTCAGGTCTTTTAACAAGTCGAGGATCTGCGCCTGAATCGTCACATCGAGCGCTGATACTGGCTCGTCCGCCACAATGAATTCAGGCTTGGTTGCCAAGGCCCGGCCAATCGCGATGCGCTGTCGTTGACCGCCAGAGAATTCATGCGGGTATTTCTTCGCGAAAGCGCGTGATAAACCGACGTTATCCATGAGCGACTTTATGGCACCGTCCAAGCCCGCACGATCGACGATTTTGTGAAGTAACAAAGGCTCGGCCAACGTGTCATAAACCGTCATCCGAGGATTCAGCGACGCGTAAGGGTCCTGGAAAATCATTTGCATGCGTCGGCGCAGGGTTTTCAAACTGCCTTTGTCGAGCTCACCTACGTTGAGACCGTCGAACTCAACGCTACCGTCCGTAATCGGTGTCAGCCGAAGTAGCGAGCGCCCAAAGGTTGATTTTCCGCTACCCGACTCACCAACAAGCCCAAGGACCTCGCCGCGATTGATCGTCAGAGAAACATCATCCACCGCTTTAATCGGCTCATCGCTGTTTTCACTGATGAAATAGGTCTTCAGGTTGCTGGCAGTAATGAGTGGTGTACGCGATGTATCAACTTCTGGCGGTTCACCACTCGGGATCGCAGCGAGAAGCTTTTGGGTGTAAGGATGTTGCGCATTCGAGAAAATATCCGTGGGAGAACCTTGCTCAACCACGTGCCCTTTTTCCATGACCACAATCTGATCCGCGATGTCCGATACAACAGCAAGGTCATGACTAATAAACAAGACGCCGATATCGCGTTTGTCTTGGAGCGATTTGATTAGTTGCAGAATCTGGGCCTGAATGGTGACGTCGAGTGCAGTCGTTGGCTCATCTGCAATCAGTAGCTTGGGCTCGGTAATTAACGCCATGGCGATCATTACCCGTTGCCGCATGCCGCCCGAGAATTCGAAGGGGTAGGCGTTCATGGCAGATTCGGGATTACGAATGCCGACTTCATCCAGCAGCGCAGTTGCGCGCACCGTTGCGGTCTCTTTATCGGCAACACCATGAACCAACAGAGGCTCGATCAGCTGCTCGCCAATACGCATGTAAGGGTTCAGACACGTCATTGGATCTTGGAAGATCATGGCAATGTCGGACCCCCGTATGCCACGTAATTCACGCTCTGACAGTTGTAGTAGATCGCGCCCTTCAAATTCAGCAGTGCCTGAGTCAATGCGCCCCGGCGGCTGGGGAATCAAACCAAGCAGTGCATAGCAGGATACCGATTTACCTGATCCGCTTTCACCAATAATGGCGGTTATGGACTTGGGCTCGACGTTGAAACTCACGTTCTGAACCGCATGGGTGGTTCCATTTCGCGTGACGAAGCTGACGCTTAAATCGTTGACGTTTAATAAACTCATGCGATCAATCCTTAGAGCCGCGAACGTCGAGCGCATCGCGCAAGCCATCGCCCAAGAAGTTCAGTGAGAACAGGGTTACTGTCAGCGCAAGGCCTGGGAATATCAGTAGCCATGGGTACTCTTCCATGGTCTCTGCCCCATAGCTGATCAGCAGTCCCCAACTGGTTTGTGGGGGCTGGATACCAAGCCCTAAGAAGCTTAAGAACGCCTCTAGCAGCATAACGCTCGGTATGGTGAGGGTGGTGTAGACGATGATTGGACCGATCGCGTTGGGGATGATGTGCTTAAAGATAATGGCGCTCGGTGAAAGGCCCAGTGAGATCGCCGCTTCGACAAACTCCTGCTGCCGCAGGGCCTGCACTTGCGTGCGCATAATCCGCGCCATGGTGAGCCACTCGACCGCGCCGATGGCAAGGAACAAAAGAAGAATGTTTCTTCCAAACACCACCATCAAAAGAATGATGAAAATCATAAAGGGTAGGGCGTAGAGAATATCGACGAAGCGCATCATTGCCGCATCGACGCGTCCGCCCACATAGCCCGCGACAGCGCCCCATGTGACGCCAATTACCAAGGCGACAGCCGTGGCAATAAAGCCCACCGCGAGTGATATACGCCCGCCATATAAAATCTGTGTCAGGAGGTCTCGACCAAAAATATCGGTGCCTAACCAGTGCGCCGCTGACGGTGGCGACGCGCCTAAATCTAGGTTCTGCGCCTCGTAGCTGTAAGGCGCAATCAGTGGGGTGAGCAGTGCCAAAATTAACATGATGAGCAAAACCACACCGCCCGCCACAGCAGCCCTGTTTTTCCTGAGCCTCAGCCACGCGTCCTGCCAGAGCGATGAGCCATCTTCAGCGTCTGTAAGGTCTGCTCCCGACAACACCTTCATTTCTTGGCTATTCATCAAGCGGCTCCTTTGAACTGCGCGCGGAGACGCGGATTCAGCCACGCGGCTATCACGTCACTGATCAGGTTGAAAAACACAATAAGCGTTGAGAGGAATACGGTGGTGCCTAAAATCATTGTGTAGTCGCGGTTAAACGCTGCTTGCACGTAGAAACGCCCCAAACCGGGGATTTGGAAAATTGTTTCTACAACGAAGGATCCTGCAAGCAGACCCGCAAAGGCAGGTCCGAGGAAGGCAATAACGGGAATGAGTCCGCCACGAAGTGCGTGCTGGGTGACCAC
>CBFHQN010000106.1:0-6695 GCA_965657765.1 Luminiphilus sp.
GATCAGCGAGCCAGGCGATGGGTATCCCCGCCGTTACATAGACAACCGCGAAGCTAAAGCCCGTTAGCAACCCTAACTGCGTATCGCTAAGGTCTAGATCGGCTTTTATCGGCTCTTGGAGGATGACAAGAATCTGGCGGTCGATGAAGTTGAAGGTGTAAACCAGTGTCAGAATGCCTAGCACAAACCACTTGTAGTTTGAGGAATGATTGTGCGGGGGGTTGGGGGCGGCGCTCGATGAGTCTTGGGTCACTTGTTCCACCGTTTCACGTTAGGCACCTCATCTTTATCGTTATCAAGGAGCTTTCATGCCACAGCATGCCACAGTTGCGGTAAGCTTCCAGCTTTAAGCTTTGTGATACAAAAGATAATGAGTAACGAGCAAGCATTGACGCACCTCGATAACCGTGGCGAGGCGCACATGGTGGATGTGGGCGATAAGGAGATCACACAGCGTGTGGCCGTTGCGCGGTCAAAGATTCGTATGGCTGCTTCGACACTTACAGCCATCGAATCTAGCGAACTGAAAAAAGGCGACGCGCTTGCTACTGCACGGATTGCGGCGATCCAGGCAGCGAAAAAGACGAGCGATCTGATTCCGTTATGCCACCCCCTACCGATCACCAAAGTAGCAGTCGATATGCAGTTAGATCACGAGCTTCCGGGGGTCGTGATCGAGGTGACGTGTAAAGTGCGCGGGCAGACAGGTATCGAAATGGAGGCGCTCACCGCCGCCGCTGTTGCTGCTCTTACGATCTACGATATGGCGAAGGGGCTTGATCGCGGCATGGTGATAGAAGAAGTGGCGTTGTTAGAAAAAGCCGGGGGAAAATCAGGGACGTGGCGACATGACGGTTAAAGTGAAGTTTTTTTCCCTCATCAGAGAGGCCGTAGAAACCGAGGAGCTCACACTCGATTTCGCCGAGGAGACATCGACAGTTGCGAGGCTTAAGTCATTACTTGGAGAGCGCGGTGAAGCCTGGGTGGAAGCGCTATCTCATCCGAACCTTATCCAAGCCATCAATCAGCGTGTCGTGTTTCAGGAGGAGGCGATTAACGACGGTGATGAAGTCGCCTTTTTCCCTCCGATGACCGGTGGCTGAGGTGTCCGTAACTGTCACTGATAGCGATATAGACCCTGGGGGACTGGCGACCGACTTTTACGCGGACAACCCGCACGCTGCTGTTACGACGTTTACGGGGTTTGTACGCGACTTCAACGCGCAGGGGGATGTAGAGACACTGTATTTAGAGTGCTACGTGGAAATGGCAGAACGGGTGCTGAATGATCTCGGCGCCGAAGCTAAGCAGCGTTTTGACCTTAAATCGTGGCAAATTGTCCATCGTTTCGGCAGCCTCTCGAGTGAGACGCCCATCGTTTTTGTTGCGACAAGCGCCGATCATCGTGCCGAGGCGTTCAGTGCCTGTGAGTTTGTCATGGACACACTCAAAACAGACGCACCTTTTTGGAAGCGCGAAGATTTCGAGGGTGAGGGGCAATGGGTTACAGTGGCGTCCAGAGATGTTGACCGCAGACAGCGGTGGGATACAAAGGATCCGGTTTCATGAAGTATTGCTCCAGGTGCGCCACCGAAGTCGAGCGGAAAATCCCTGAGGGCGAAGATCGCGAGCGAGATGTTTGCCCTGCCTGTCACGAGATTTTCTACGTTAATCCCAAGATTATTTGCGGGTGTATTCCGACCGTTGGCGACAAGGTGCTGCTGTGTAAGCGGGCGATTGAGCCTCGCTATGGTAAATGGACATTGCCTGCGGGTTTCATGGAAAACCGTGAGACGACCGAGGAGGGCGCTGCTCGGGAAATGTGGGAAGAGGCTGAGGCCCGCGCCGTCGATATGAGCCTATATCGCATTTTCGATGTGCCTCACATCAGTCAGGTCTACGTCTTTTATCGCTGCGAAGTGCTCGATGGAAAATATGGCGCCGGCTCAGAGAGCCTCGAAAGTCGTTTGTACTCCGAAGACGAAATCCCTTGGGATGACCTTGCATTTCCCGTTGTCATTGAAATGCTGCGAGAGTTCTTCGAGGATCGGAAGACTGAAGAGTTCCCTATTCGCAACAGCACAATCAGGTATCAACACCGTCGCAAAGGCTAAGACCTTACTGGCGCGGCGCTTTACAAAAATTTAGTCTTACGAGGGTTCATAAATGGGTTTACCAACTACCGGGGCACCGGCGCCTACATTCTCACTTCAAGATCATACGGGTGCTGAGGTTGCTCTCAGCGATTATCAGGGCAAAAAGAATGTGCTGGTGTACTTTTACCCCAAAGCGATGACTCCCGGGTGCACGGTACAAGCACAGGGACTGCGCGACATTGCGGAGCAACTGGCTGCACACGATACCGTTGTTTTTGGCATTAGCCCCGATCCCGTAAAACGCTTGGCTAAGTTTGTTGAGCGCGATGCACTCAATTTTCAACTGTTGAGTGATGAGGATCATTCGGTTGCTGATGCTTACGGTGCATGGGGGCCCAAGAAGTTTATGGGCAAGGAGTTTGACGGCATTTTGCGCACCAGCTTTCTCGTCAATAAAGACGGCAATCTTTGTCAGATCATCAACAAGTTTAAGACGAAAGATCACCACGAAGTCGTATTGAGCACACTTCAAGAACTGGGACTATGATCGACCTCTTCACATCACCAACGCCCAATGGCCATAAGGTATCCATAGCCTTAGAGGAGATGGGCCTAGATTACGAGGTTCACACCATCGATCTGAGGTCAGGGGAGCAAAAGCAGGAGCCGTTCTTGACGCACTCACCGAATGGGCGGATCCCGGCGATCTATGACCGCGAGTATGATCTGTCTATTTTTGAATCCGGTGCGATTATGATCCACCTTGCCGAAAAAAGCGGCAAATTCCTGCCGAGCGATGTGGTCGGTCGATCGCGCGTTATTCAATGGCTCATGTTCCAGATGGGTGGTGTGGGGCCAATGATGGGGCAAGCCAATGTATTCTTTCGCTACTTCCCTGAGAAAATTCAGCCAGCGATCGATCGCTACCAGAGTGAAGGTAGACGCTTATTCGAGGTGTTGGATGCGCAGTTGGAGAAGACCGAGTATCTGGCAGGCGACTACAGTATCGCAGACATGGCCAACTGGGCTTGGGTCCGTTCGCATCGGTGGAGCGGTATTGAGATTGATGGCCTCAAGCACTTACAGCGTTGGCACAATGCAATCAAGGTGCGGCCAGCGGCTGAAAAAGGTATCACGGTTCCAGTCGATATGCGGTTATTGCGGGATGGAAAAGAGGACTCGAAAGAGACTCAAGACTTCATAAAAGGCGCCCAAACGATGGTTCAGGGAATCAAGAAGGACTGATGCGGTGTTTAGAGTAATTACCTGCAACACCAACGGAATTAGGGCGGCGCAGCGAAAGGGATTCTTCGACTGGCTCGCAAAGCAAAATGCGGACGTCGTGTGTATTCAGGAAACCAAAGCGCAAGAGCATCAGCTAGTTGACGATGCGTTTCGACCCGAGGGCTTCCACTGCTATTACAACGACGCGGAAAAGAAGGGTTATAGCGGTACCGCACTCTATGCGAAGCAGCAGCCGTCTGCGATCCAAACGCAAGTTGGCTGGGAACCCGTTGACTCCGAAGGTCGTTATCTGAGGGCCGATTTTGAGGGGCTCAGTGTCATTTCGCTCTATGTTCCGTCGGGGTCGAGCAATGACGCTGCGCAGGCGCGTAAAGACGTGTTCATGGAGAAGTTCACGCCACATATGAAGGCGCTTCTGGAGGAAGACCGCGAGTTCATTATTTGCGCAGACTGGAATACCTGTCACCAAAATATTGATATAAAAAACTGGCGTAGTAACCAAAAAAATTCAGGCTTTATGCCGTACGAGCGGGAATGGCTTACGCACCTCTATGAGGAACAGGGTTGGGTGGATGTGTTTAGACAAATGACAACCGAACCGGACCTTTACACCTGGTGGTCCAACCGAGGACAGGCTTGGGCCAACAATACGGGATGGCGACTCGATTACATGCTTGTGACGCCCGGATTGTCAGGTAAGGGTCAGGGTTTTGCGATTTATCGCGACGAACGGTTCTCTGATCACGCCCCCGTTACCATCGATTTCAACATCTGAGTTTTATAGATATACACCCTAAAATATTGATTTAAATGAGGTTTAATCATGTTTATTAGTCAGGCACATGCACAAGCTGGAGCGCCACCACCTGCGGGCGGCGAATGGTTCCTTCCGATCATGATGATCGGCTTGCTGGTCTTTATGTACTTCACAACGATCAGACCGCAGCGCAAGCGTCAAAAGGAACACGCAGAGCTTGTGAGTTCGTTGGGTAAAGGCGACGAGGTTCTGATGAGCTCAGGGCTTATGGGCAAGATTGTTGATCTGACCGATCTCTACGTTGTCGTGAACGTTTCTGAGCGAGTAGATCTCAAGTTCCAGCGTACGCACGTAACGGCAACGTTACCAAAGGGCACCATTAAGAATCTTGGAGCCTAAGACCATTATTCAGTATCCGCCCAGAGAGCCATTAGCGGTTCTTCCATCGCCGTTTCAACTGCTCACCCGCGCTACCGAGCGCTGGGGGCAGGGGCGTCGTATTTGGTGCAAGCGAGATGACCTAACGGGTTCGCTGCTCACCGGCAATAAAGTTAGAAAACTCGAATTTCTAGCGGCCGAAGCACGTGAATCGGGTTGTACGGTACTGGTGACGGCTGGCGCATTGCAAAGTAACCATTGCCGCGCCACAGCAGCGGTTGCCGCGCAATTGGGGCTCAAATGCGAGCTGATCCTCCGCGGCCATGAGCAGGAGCTCGGGGGTAACTATCTGCTGAGCCGCATGCTTAACGCCGAGATCACCTATGTTTCTAAAAGCACAACCGGTGATGAGATGACTGTTCACCTGGCTGGCGCAGAAGAGCGTTGGGCCGCACGCGGTGAGAAGGCGCTCACCATTCCGATTGGTGGCAGCGATGCCATGGGGATCTGGGGTTACATTGCTGCGGTAGAAGAGCTCGCTCAGGACATGAGCCGAAATGATCTGTCCTCAGCAGCAATCGTTCATGCTACCGGCTCGGGCGGCACGCAAGCTGGTTTAAATGCAGGTGTGTTACTTCACGAGGTGGATGCCGATGTCATTAGCTATGCGGTGTGCGATGACGAAGCTTACTTCAACGCCAAAGCGCAAGAAGACTGGTCTAACCTGTGTGCACGCCGACCGGAGCTTCCCTCCGCACCCATCAAAACGATCACGAACGACAATTACATTGGTCCGGGTTATGGGAGAGCGGGCGAGGAAATTTTCGATACACTCGCTGAGCTGGCTCGGCTTGAGGGTATTACGCTTGATCCGGTTTATACCGGTAAGGCTTTCTACGGCTTGATCACCGATTTGGCGAGTGGCGCATTTGCTTCCAGTGCATCGGATATCATTTTTATGCATACCGGTGGGGTTTTCGGTATCTTCCCCCATGCATCGGCAGTTGAGGCGGCGCTGGGGCGCGCCTGAACTGACCAGCACACGACAATAACGAAGAGGCAGTTCGATGCTTGAGACTATTATCCGCGACGTAAATGCTGTGGCTTGGGGGCTTCCCATGCTCATACTTCTGCTGGGCACAGGAATCTATTTAACACTGGGTCTGGGGTTTATGACGCTCCGAAAGGTGCCTCGTGCCATTTCGCTATTGTTCTCCGGTGTGTCTGGGCGGGGAGAAGGTGACATTGCTCCCTTCAAAGCACTCATGACATCACTTTCGGCCACTATTGGCACCGGGAATATCGCAGGCGTTGCAACCGCAATCACTTTAGGCGGGCCTGGCGCCCTGTTCTGGATGTGGGTCACGGCGTTATTTGGCATGGCAACGAAATATGCTGAAGGTGTCTTAGCGGTGCGTTTCCGAGAGCAGGATGATCAGGGCGGTTACTCGGGCGGCCCCATGTACTACATCCGAAACGGCCTCGGCGAGCGGTTTGGCAGTTTTGCGACAGGCCTCGCTTTTGCCTTTGCTTTGTTCGGTGCTACAGCCGGATTCGGGCTCGCGAACACGGTTCAGTCAAACTCGGTGGCACAGGTGCTGACGGACAACGCAGGCGTTCCCTGGTGGATAACAGGTGTCGTTCTCATGCTGATCGTTGGTGCCGTCATTCTTGGGGGAATTAAGCGCATTGCAGACACCGCGGGTGCCGTGGTTCCCGCCATGGCGATTTCCTATATCGCTATGAGCCTGATTGTCATTTTGATGAATATTTCTGAAGTGCCCGCAGCGTTTGCTACGATTATCGACAGCGCCTTTAATGGCGCCTCCGCTGCCGGAGGCTTTGCCGGTGCTACCGTCTGGGCGGCCATACGGTTTGGTGTTGCCCGCGGAATCTTCTCGAACGAGGCAGGTTTGGGAAGTGCGCCGATTGCACACGCCGCGGCGCAAACAAACGAGCCGGTTGAGCAGGGGCTTGTTGCCATGTTGGGAACGATGATCGATACACTCATTGTCTGCACCATGACAGGGCTGGTTATTGTGCTGACTGGGGTGCTCGAGTCTGGTGTTTCTGGTGCGAGTCTGACCTCTATGGCCTTTGGAGCCGTGTTGCCGGGAGGAGAGTGGGTGGTGACGATCGGCGTGGTGGTCTTTGCTACGACGACGATGATGGGGTGGGCGTTCTACGGTGAGAGGTGTGTTGTTTATCTTTTTGGCACC
>CBFHQN010000107.1:0-6673 GCA_965657765.1 Luminiphilus sp.
TTCATTGCGGCCAGCAAATCCAAAAGCTCTCGCGGCGTGACGGGCACACCACCATCTTTTAGCGCCTGAAAGAAATTGACGAGCATCACTTACCCCTTACTGATTGCTCTCACGGCGGTGCATGAAAGCCAGTCTCTCAAGCAACTGCACGTCTTGCTCGTTCTTCACCAAAGCGCCATACAGCGGTGGAATCGCTTTGGACTGATCACGGTTTTTGAGTACTTCATCAGGAATTTCGTCTGCCATCAGGAGCTTCAGCCAGTCGATCAGCTCCGACGTCGATGGCTTCTTCTTTAATCCGGGGATTGCGCGAAGCTCAAAGAAGACCTCCAAAGCTTCCTGCACGAGGTCCTGCTTGATGCTTGGGTAATGCACATCGATGATCTGTCGCATCGTGTCGCGATCGGGGAAGTTAATAAAATGGAAGAAACAACGGCGCAGGAAAGCGTCGGGAAGCTCTTTCTCATTGTTTGACGTGATAATGATGATGGGACGGTGCTTCGCTTTTACCGTCTCGCCAGTCTCATAAACAAAGAATTCCATTTTATCGAGTTCGACCAACAAATCATTCGGGAATTCGATGTCGGCCTTGTCGACCTCATCAATAAGCAGAACGACCTGCTCGTCGGCATCAAACGCTTCCCAGAGCTTTCCACGCTTGATGTAGTTCGCGATGTCGTGGACGCCTTCACCACCGAGCTGAGAATCACGCAGTCGAGACACTGCGTCGTACTCGTACAAACCCTGCTGCGCCTTCGTGGTGGATTTGATGTGCCACTGAATAAGCTTCTTGCCCAGACCCGAAGCAACCTCCTCTGCAAGCATGGTTTTACCGGTACCAGGCTCCCCCTTGATTAGCAGTGGTCGTTGCAAAGCAACAGCCGCGTCTACCGCCATGCGGAGGTCGTCAGTTGCTACGTAATTTTCGGTTCCAGTGAATTTCATGTTACAGCTCCCTACAGTCGAGACGTGAGACTAACGGATGACGTTGTGGTTTTCGAGATGTTTTACCCAGCGCGAGTTGGTTTGAAATCAGTTCTCTTCAAGACGAGACGTAGACAAACGCGCCCAAACCAGGCCCGAGAAAAGCCCAAGAATTGCGCCGAGGAGGAGCATTGCGAGCGCGGGCATAGCCGATTCCAATCCACCCGCGAACAGCAAATTAAATATCGCTGTTACGAAAGCGGGCGCGAGCGTGGTGGCCTCGCTAGACGCAAAACTAGGAACGACAAGCAGGCCGGTGGTCAAACCCGTCAACGCACAGCTCAGCCGGTGAGATAATCGGTAGAACAGCAATTGTTTGATGAGTCTGGCCCCTACGGTCGCAGCAGCGACGTAAATCAGCATGGCAAGCACATAACTCGTCGATGTCATCATGATTGTGTGTACTCCGCTGGGGGCATCTGCAGGTAGTACCCTACCTCTGCAATCGAGGCTAACACCTCTGCACCTGAACACCTCACCAATTGGCGTTCCTCGGTTAAGTCCATTTCCAATACATACCGCAATTCACCAAGCAACGTTAGCAGTGCCTCGGGCAATTCTTCGACATCCTTATCCGCGGCCAAAAACAGATAGGTGTCTGCTTTTCGACTGCCGCCAAGTACTTTTACATTCATAGAACCAATCTACTCTCTTATCGTGCTAACAACTCTTTATGCTACTCAGCGAAAGCGCTCAGTCACCTTAGCAAAGTAAATCCAGAGACTCAGTGCGCGAGCAACAACAAAAACCACCATCGCCCACCACAGCCCCGCCAATCCAAGGGATTCACTGAGCGTCCAAACCGCCAGCAGAAAGACTACGACGGACAGTATAGAGGCGTCGCGCATTTCTTTTGTTCGTGAGGTACCAATAAAAACACCATCGAGCTGAAAGGCTGGGAAAGAGGCAAAAACATAGACGGCACAAATAGGTAAAAGCACTTTTGAGAGGACCACAACTTCAGTCAAGTCGGTCATTAACTCAACGAGCGCCCCACCCGCTATCGCCACCAAAACTGCGAGCGACGCTGCGGTGATACCGGCCAACACTGTAGTTTTTTGCAGTGTGGCAGCGAATAATTTTTTATCTTTTGCCCCGTAACTTTGTCCCGTTTCAGCCTCCGCCACATAGGCAAAGCCGTCTAGAAAGAACGCGGTAAACGCCATGATTTGAAGCACTATATGCGTCGCAGCCAGCGCGACAACACCATATTTCGCCGCCTCGTTGGTAAAATAAGCGAAGGCAAATACGAGCAGTAGTGTGCGAATCATAATGTCGATATTTGCACTAATGAGCGCCCACATCTGAGACATCTCACGAATCCTATGCCAAGGCCAAAACGCCGTGCGTCCGCCTTCAAAGTTGTGCACAGACACTAGGTGAGCTCGCAATCGATAAAAACCAAGAAAGCAGGTGCACACCTCTGCAATCACAGTCCCAATAGCAATACCTTGAGCACCAAGGCCCAAAAACCCGGCAGCGATGATATCAAGGACCATGTTGGTTCCATTGAGAAAGAGCTGCAGTTTGAGCAGCTCTCGTGACTCGCCCAGACCTATCCAGACACCCATGATCACGAAAATAATCAGTGTCGCCGGTGCCCCCCAAATACGCGTAAAGAAATAGGTACTAGCGACTGATTCGACAGCTTCTTCACCTGATAAAAGAGAGAAACTAAACGCGCCTATGGGCAACTGCAATAACAGTAGTGCTACACCAATCACAAGTGCAATAAGACCCGCTCGACCAAAGATCGCTCGCACCTCTTCCTGATTTCCTGCGCCCTTCGCTTGAGCCACAAATCCCGTAGTACCCATGCGGAGAAAACCAAAACTCCAATACACAAAGGAAAAAATGAGCGCCCCGAGCGCAATCGCCCCAAGATCAATAACTGACCCTGTGTTACCAATGACAGCCGTATCAACAACCCCCAGCAAGGGTACGGATGCATTGGCAATGATAAATGGCCACGCCATGCCAATTAGTTGGCTGTAGCTTTTTGTCCTCGCACTCTCAGGGAGAGCTTCGGTAGTCTCACTCACTGCCGCGACATCGATTTAGGAGGCGCCGGCAATACGCTTTTCAAGCGACCCGAGTAACTCTCCTACGAGAATGTTATATCGCCACCCCGCGAGCTCGCTCGGGAGCGAGGCTTTATTTTTAGCCGTCTGGAGAATGGCCTCATAGTCTCGGGACGAAAGGAGGATTTGTGGCGCTATGCCGAGTTTCTCTGCAACCTGTTCAACGCGCGATGCCATCTCGGCCACCCAATCCCGTTCAATCCCGCGAGCAGGGGCTGGCCAAATAATGCGGTTGTTTTCGCTGCTACTCGCCTTGGCGAGTACTTCAATTAGCCTCTGACCCCGTTTGCGTATAACTGCCTCCGGAAGACCATCAATTTGCTTCAACTGAGCAATATGATCTGGAGCGCGTTTCGCGAGCGCAACCATAACCTTATCGGGCAGGATCCAGCTTCTGGGGCGATCTGAACGGTGTGACTCATCCTCCCGCCAAACAATCAACGCCTTCAATAGAGCCTGCTCACCCGTATTCAGTTTCCACGCTGACTTAAACTTACTCGCGACACCCTTTCCGCCAGGTTTTTGGTTGGCGGTATCTTCATAGATCCACGCCAGCCTGCCGGCTTCCTCTGCTTGTACATGAAGCTGCTCGGCGATACCGCGCAAATAGGTCACATCTAGCGCTGCGTAATTCAGTTGCTTGCTACTCAGAGGGCGTTTCAGCCAGTCTGATGTGGTCTCCTCCTTTGATATTTCAACGCCGACAAACTGTGCAACCATCGGACGGTACCCAACACCAAAACCATGACCGAGAACTGACATTGCGCGCTGAGAATCAAACAGCGGCGTCGGCAAAACACCGAGCCAATGATCAAAGACTTCCAAGTCCTCGCTCGGACTGTGCAATAGCTTTATCACTGCCTCGTTGATCAGTAATTCACGAAGCGCCGAGAAATCAGAGAAACTCGTAGGATCAACAAGGTAGGCCGTTTCCTTCCAGCAAAGCTGCACCAATGCCACTTGCGGATAAAAGGTGTCTCTTCGCCTAAATTCCGTGTCCACCGCAACGAATTGCTCATCCTGGTGTTCTGCAAGCACCTCGTTTAGACGTCTCTCGGACGTTATTAATTCAAAACTCATTGTGGGGTGACTACCTTTCTACCACCGAGTGCATGAGCAAGTGTTGTAGCGTCGATGTATTCAAGCTCCCCCCCCAATGGGACGCCATGCGCAATTCGGCTGACGACAATATTGTTTCGGGACGCCATGTCTGCGATGTAGTGCCCCGTAGCCTCACCCTCCACTGTTGGATTAGTAGCGAGAATCACCTCACTGATCGCTTCGTCAGCAAGCAACCCCTCCAACTTGTCCAATCCCAACTCGCGCGGACCGATACCGTCAAGGGGCGACAAATGCCCCATGAGAACGAAATACAGCCCTCGATAGCTTGCCGTGAGTTCAATGGCGAGAACGTCTGCCGGCGTTTCAACGACACAAAGCAATGCGTCATCTCGCTTCGGATCGCCGCACACCTCGCAGATATTGAGTTCCGTGAAATTCCGACACCGCTGACATTGCTGCACGCGAGAAAGTGCATTCAATAATGCCTCCCCTAAGGTCTCGGCTGCCTCCCGATCTCTCTCCAACAGATGGAGTGTCATCCGCTGGGCTGACTTGGGTCCCACACCAGGCAAGTGGCGTAAAGCGTCGATTAATTCCTGAATAGCTGGACTCATTTTCATACGATCATCTCTCCTCGCCTCATAACTCTGTCAGAGGCGGTCTCACCGTATTGGGAATGACGACCGCATCAAAGTCAGTGAGAAGCGCAGATAAAAAATCATCTTCCTCTAAGGCAGTTTGGGCAGCTTTTAGCCGCTGCTGCTCGAGAATTTCGCGATGGCGTGCGGGGGTGTTGTCACTTGTCGGTTGTATTGAAACCTTCACCTCCACCGCCTCCTCCAACGCCAGTTCAATCGCTGAAGCCAAGCCTCGCTGGTGTCTCTCGTTGTAAAGCGTGGCGTTCTCGCGCGCGATCGCGAAACCAAGCGTGCGATCATAGGCTTGAACCAGCTCGAAGTGCGAGGCCACGTTATGTATAACGCCCTTTAAATCCAAGGTGTTGAAGAAATCGGGCCAAGAACCCGATGTAGGCAGATCATCGTCAGGGGCTTTAGCACCTTCAGGAATAACATTGATTAAAGGATCTGCTGTGACAGTAGCTAGCAGATCGTCTTCACCCGACGAAGCCGACAGCTGACCTACGCGAAATGGCTGTTTATCAGCACTTCCTGGGGATTTATCTTGGGCGCGGCCAGGACCGTAGGATTCAACTGACATCGATGATTCAACGGCACTTACTCTTGCTGCGTGTTCAGCTTGCTTGTTCACTCTGGCTTTGTGGGCTTCGGCGACTTCGTTGGTTTCGCTGGACTCATTGGTTGTGTTCGCCGCCTTGCCCACATTCGCTGGAGTGACGTCATTTGTTTTTGCGGTCGCGGTTGTGTTCCCGAGTGCAGAATCATCGCGTCTTGCGAGCGGCTCATCATGTTTCAGCTCAGTAGTGGTGGTTGCGGCTGCTCCGGACGCAGTCCCCGTCACAGATCGATCACTCGCATTAGTTACTACAGTATCGCTCGCTTTTTGATCTGACGAAGAAGCTGTTTGCTGAGGATTTACCGGTGTTTCCACCGGCATCACCGGTGGTTCAGACTTTTTTGCCGGGGGTGCCTCGTTCGAATTGGCTGCAGACTCAGAGATAACAACCGCTGGTCGGAAAGCGATCATCCGCAATGCCGCCATATCAAGGCCGCTGCGAGGATCTGAAGCAAGTACAAGATCGCGCTTGCTGGCCACCGCCATCTGCCACATCAGCTGCGTATCATCCGTAGTGAGGCTTTTAGAGAGTGATTGCAAACGAGTAAACTCAGGTAAGGACTCTTCCAAAGTCCCTGGGACTGCCTGCTCGATCGCAAGCTGGTGAAGCACCGAGCTCAGCTCATCAAGCGCACCGGAGTAATCGGGTGAGTGCATTGCGAGATCATCGACAACCGCGAGCGCCTGCTTGGCATCGTTGTCTGCAATCGCAGCGAGTAAATCCAAGACTTTTGTACGGGATACCGTACCCAGCATGGCCCTTACTTCATCAGCCACCAAGTTTCCTGACCCATGCGCAATCGCATGATCGGTCAAGGATAGCGCGTCGCGCATAGAACCCTCGGCACCTCGCGCGAGTAATGCCAGCGATTCGTCGTCAAAGCCGACCGACTCCTCGCTTAGGACGTGCTGAAGGTGCTCAATAATTTGCGCGGGCACCATGTTCTTGAGATTGAACTGCAAGCAGCGTGACAGAACGGTGGCAGGTAGCTTCTGCGGGTCCGTCGTAGCTAAGAGAAATTTTACGTGCGCAGGAGGCTCTTCGAGCGTCTTCAACAGTGCGTTGAAGCTGTGATTGGAAAGCATATGCACTTCGTCGATCAAGTAGATCTTGAAGCGCGATCGGGTCGGCGCGTACTGCACGTTATCGAGAAGCTCTCGCGTATCTTCGACCTTGGTACGTGACGCGGCATCAACCTCGAGCACATCGACGCTCCGACCCTCGGCAATCTCGACGCAACTGGCGCACACACCGCACGGAGTTGCGGTTACCCCCTCCTCGCAGTTGAGAC
>CBFHQN010000108.1:0-6635 GCA_965657765.1 Luminiphilus sp.
ACAAGCACATTCAATTGGAGTTGCTCGCTGTACTGATAGCGAGCCGATGCAGATATGGCTCGCTGCTCCGTCTGTCTATCTCCCAGCTCCCTGAGCACTGATAACCGTTGGCCACCGCTATCATCGGGAAAACCCTCTGACTCAGAGCTAGAAAAAAGTCCTCGGACCGATAGAGATAAAGCCTCCCCGTCATCTAGGCTGTACGCAACGGTCAGCGAATCATTGCTAAACACGTTTCCAACCGGCATGTCGCCGTCGTCCTCTGATGCGGCCGTGACGTTGAATTGACTGGTGTCTGTCAATGAAGAGGACAGGCTCACCGAAGTACGCCGAAAACCTGACTCACCAAGTGCCACATCCAGACTCCCCCCTGCGGTAGAAGGTTCTCGAGTACTGATCGCTACAACACCTCCGAGGCCATCCGAGCCGTAGACCGATGACTGAGCTCCTCGAATAATTTCAACGCGCTCTACTTGCGCGAGTGGTAGCGAAGAGAAGTCAAAGGACCCACCTCGGGCATTCGTCGGATCATTCACCTTCACACCATCTACAAGCACCAAAGTAAAGTTTGGGTCACCACCTCTGAGTTGAACCGACGCAATACCGCCGCGGCCCCCTGCCTGTGCAACATGCACACCACTTTGTCCTCGCAGCAAGTCGATAATATTCTCATCCGCTCGCGACTCGATCATCTCTCGAGTGATGACTGTGGTGAGACCGTTTATAGGGTTGCCATTTGCTCTAATCCGAGTACCCGTGACGGTGACCGTCTCTATTTGCGTGGCGGCTGCTTCATAACTCGGTTCCGATTCAACGCCGACAATCTGAGCCTGTACTGTGCTGACTCCCAACGAAGCGAGCAGCAACAAGGCCGTCCGTGGGTAACGCCGACTCGATGATCTCGGGTAGAGCGGGTGAAATTTAACGCTCGAAGCTGACATTAACGTTCTCTTGGTTACTTTGTTTTTCAAAAAGATCGGCCTTCAACCGAGGAATCTGTGCTGGCTAACAGCGAATAGAACTACAACGCAGTACCACAGTGCTTGTTCACGTATTGGTGCGCTTATGATCGGGTCCCACCGCACCAAGCGCCGGACTATAAGTGAAGTAATAGGTGTATCCCAGTGGATGCCACAAGATTCCGTACTGAAAACTTAGACATTCCGAACTAAGCCATCAATGCATACATCCCAGCCTCGCAAGTGAAGGCATTGCTTGAAGGGCTCCGTCGGACGTACTCTTTCGCACCCGCAACCATCAACATCGAGATATGAGGCCCAAGCTTATTCTTCCCGTATTTTTGTCTGCGTTTTTCCTGAGTATGGGAGCTCTGCAGTTAAACGATCCTGATCCGCTTTACTGGGTCACGGTTTATGCAATGACGGCACTGATCCCTCATGGCCGTCTGGTGCAACCACACTATGCCAGTCTGTTTTGGATAACTGCGGGAATGGTGTTTGCCGGCCTTTTACAGTCATTCAGTGGTTTCATCGACTTTATGGCGGCAGGCGACTGGGGGCTTTTGACTGCACCGATGACGGATAAACTCCCAGCCATCGAATACGCTCGGGAGTTTCTCGGCTTGCTTTTCAGCGTCGCTTGCCTGGTTGGTTATCGGAAGTCGAGTGTTAGCGATTAAATTTTCCTCACCTAAAGATTTGACTACCCTCGTGCGACTGGCCGTTTCGCTATGTTTGCGCGGCGTTCGTCACCGACCTTCAGCCTTGGCGAATTGGCCTGACCAGTTTACCATTACATCAAATTTTCGGACGAGATAAGCATGCAGGAAACTTGGCGATGGTTTGGCCCCGATGACACCGTCAGTCTCGAGCAAATCGTGCAGGCTGGCGCCTCAGGTGTTGTCACTGCGCTCGACCATATCCCGACGGGTGAAGCGTGGCCTAGAGAAGATATCGCTGAGCGCAACGCGCTGCTTCGTTCTCACGGACTCGAATGGTCGGTCGTTGAGAGCGTCCCTGTCCATCAAGATATCAAGTTGCGAAAAGGCGATTACCAGCGGTTAATCGAAAATTACCGAACATCACTGAAAAACCTCGGTGCTGAGGGCGTTACACGCGTTTGCTACAACTTTATGCCCGTTGTGGATTGGACGAGAACAAATCTAGACTTCGAGCTTGATAACGCATCCAGTGCTCTGCGTTTTGAGATGACCGATTTCGTTGCCTATGACGCCTTTATCCTAGAACGCGAGGGCGCCGAGAATGACTACTCTATAGATCTGCTTGCACAGGCGAAAAGTCGACTGCAGGCCATGTCAACGGCACAGAAAGAAGACTTAGAGATCAACATTATCGCGGGATTACCGGGCGGTGAAGGTTCGTGGGATCGCGAGGGAATTCGTGCGGCTATCAAACAATTCACCGATCTGGGAACAGCGGGCCTGCGAGCGAATTTAATCGCATTCCTTCGTGACATCATCCCAGCTGCTGAGGAAGCGGGCGTTGTTCTGGCGATTCACCCTGATGACCCGCCCTTTTCACTATTCGGGCTACCTCGCGTCGTGTCCACCGCTGACGATGCGCGCTATCTGACGACTGAAGTCGACAGCGCCCATAATGGACTCACCATGTGCGCCGGTTCATACGGTGCGCGCTCCGACAATGATCTCGTAGCCATGGTCAAAGAGTTCGGTAGCCGCATTCAGTTTGTTCACCTGAGAAATATCAAACGCGAGGCGGACGGATCTTTTTACGAATCGGAGCATCTGTCGGGTGACAATGACATTGTTGGCTTGGTCGGTGCGCTCCTTTCCCAAGAACGAGAACGCGCAGACAACGGCGTCGCGTTATCGCAGATCCCGATGAGACCAGACCATGGCCATGCGATGGGTGACGAGAAGAATGACCCGAATGTCCGACCGGGATATTCCTATGCAGGGCGTATGAAAGGACTTGCAGAACTGCGGGGTGTGATACATACGATCTCTGCTCTTGAGCCGAGATAGCCTCATGCTGCACCCTGATCGCCTTTTACCAACAGATGATCATCAGCGAAGTATCGCGCGTGCGCTTTACGAGAGCGTCAAGGATCTGCCAATCATAAGCCCTCACGGGCATACAGACCCTGAATGGTTTGCAACTGACGCGCCCTTTACGGACCCTGTGAGTCTTTTTATCACGCCTGATCACTACGTCTTTCGCATGCTTTACAGCCAAGGCGTTCCTCTTGAGGCACTCGGTATTGGTAAACCTGCTCTAAGTGACGAGGAAGCGCGAACTGTTTGGCGTCTGTTTGCTAGGAACTACCACCTATTTCGTGGCACACCATCCCGGATCTGGCTAGACCACGTCTTTTCAGAGGTCTTTGGCATCGAGCAGCGGCTAAGTTCAGTCACGGCAGACGCATATTTTGACGCCATCAGCGCCGCATTGAAGACCGACGCATTTAAGCCGCGCGCTCTTTTCGATCGATTTAACATTGAAGTCCTCGCAACGACCGAATCACCCTTAGACACGCTGTTCTTTCACGACCAAATAGCAGCCTCCGAGTGGGATGGCCGGGTGATAACAACCTTCCGCCCGGACCCTGTTATGGATCCGGAGTTCGAGGGGTTTGTAGACAACGTCGAAAGGCTAGGTGAACTAACGAACACCGATATTTTCTCCTATGCAGGCTACTTAAATGCGCTTCGCGATCGCCGCGGCTATTTTCGGGCGCGCGGTGCTACTGCGACAGACCACGGACATCCATCACCGAGAACAGCGGACCTCAGCGGCACAGAATCCGCAGCGCTGTATCAAAAAGTACTGAGCGGTTCTGCCTCCAGTGAAGATGCAGATCTCTTTCGAGCGCAAATGTTGACCGAAATGGCAGCGATGAGTGTCGAGGACGGGATGGTCATGCAAATTCATCCAGGATCCTTCCGTAACCACAACCGAGGCCTGTTTGATCGTTACGGCCGAGATATGGGTGCCGATATTCCCATGCAGACCTCCTATGTCGAGGCGCTGAAACCGATGCTTGATAGATTTGGCAACAACTCAAAACTATCCGTCATTCTGTTTACCTTGGATGAGACCGCCTACTCGCGTGAACTCGCGCCACTCGCAGGCCACTACCCCTCGTTAAAGCTTGGTCCTGCATGGTGGTTCCATGACAGCCCTGAGGGTATGCGCCGCTTCAGGAATCAAGTCACGGAAACCGCTGGCTTTTACAATACCGCCGGCTTTAATGACGACACGCGCGCTTTCCTCTCTATCCCGGCACGTCATGATCTTGCGCGCCGAATCGATTGTGGGCACCTCGCAAAGTTAGTTGCTGAGCATCAAATTCAGGACGATGAGGCCTTTGAGCTTGCACGCGCCCTCGCCTACTCGCTCGCCAAGGACGCATACCGCTTGTGATGTCCTTGTCTGAGCAATCCCTGACTGAACTCCAGGGCATATCGGTGCCTAACTACGATCGCAAAAATGTTCGACCCGGTGTGCTTCACATTGGTGTTGGGAACTTCCATCGGGGGCATCAAGCGGTCTACTTTGACGATTTACTTGCATCGCATCCTCAGTGGGGAATTGCCGGTGTCAGTATGCGTAGCGGAGGCACCCGTGATCGGATGGCACCGCAAGATCATCTCTACACCGTATGCGAGAAAAATGGCAACGAGAGCAGCTATCGGGTGATTGGCTCGATCTTAGACGTGCTCGTCCTCGCTGAGTCGCGTCAGGAAATCCTCAACCTTGGCGCCAGTAGCGATATTTCCTGTATCACGCTGACGGTAACGGAGAACGGCTACTGTCACACAAACTCGGGAGACCTCAATTGGCAGCATCCTGAGATTACCCACGATTTAGAAAATCCAGATTCACCGATATCCGTCCCAGGTCTTCTTGTCTCCCTACTCGACGCGAGAATGCGCGCTGACAATGGGCCTATCAATCTCATTAGTTGCGACAACCTGAGTGCTAACGGCCGCGTGCTGCAATCCGTGGTATCTCAATTTACGGAGCGTCGCAGTGCCGAGCTGGCGACGTGGATCGCGCAAAATGTGGCCTTTCCAAGCACCATGGTCGACCGAATTGTGCCTGCCACCACCGATGAGGACGTTATGGCCTTCGCTGATAACTATTTTAAGGACAATGCATTGATCAACACTGAGGACTTCACTCAGTGGGTGATCGAAGACTGCCTTGTTGGAAATGCACCCCCGCTGGCACCTACAGGCGTACTACTCACCGCTGACGTGGGTGCGTTCGAGACCATGAAGCTTCGATTTCTCAACGCAACACACTCGGCACTTTCCTATTCAGGGCTGCTTTATGGCTACGAGTTTATTCATGAGGCACTCGAGGACCCGGCGCTCCATAGCTTTGCCACTCAGCTCATGAGCGCAGAGATAGCGCCAGTTACAACAACGCCCGATGGGATCAATATCAACGACTATCAGCAGAGCGTGCTGTCGCGTTTCGGAAACGGTGCGGTCCCCTATAAAACGTCGCAAGTCGCCACCAACGGATCGCTTAAGCTTCCTCAACGGATTTTCCCCACCATCGAATCCCATCTGCACGCAGGTGAAATTCCGAGACGTTTGTGCATTGTCGTTGCGTGCTGGTTAGCTTGCCTATCAGACACAAAACTCGCTCTGCAGTTCACAGACCCCGTTTTGCCCATTGATCCCATTGATACCTGCTCGGATCGCACCGATTTACTCGGCCATCTTGCAAGTAACGAACTGTTTACCCAAGAAGTCGATAGATACCTGAAGGGCATAAGACGTGAAGGGGTAGCGTCTGTCATTTCAGCCTGATTCTGGCGACTAATCACAACTCTGACCCAACGCTAGGACCTCTGATGAATCAACAACCACCACTGCCACTTCGCATGGCGGGCTTGCGGTGCTTGCTCAGCGAGAATGATGGCGGCACCTAACCCCAACGAAGAGAGTTGGCTTCAGATGTACTTCCGAACGCTAGGCTGGGTTACTCTCAAAATGCCGCGCAGCAGACTCCGTCGCAGCCAGGAGGTGGGACGCCATAGCTTGTCGAGCTGCTTCTGAATCACGCTTCATCAGAGCATCGAGAATGGCTTTGTGCTCCTCCAGTGTTGGGAAGATTCCCTCCTCAACAATAAGTCGGTGATAACCGCGACTGAAACCACTTTGTACGCGGAGCCGCCAAAGCCATTCCACCGTTTGCGCCATCGCCGTGTTCTCAGCTTCCACCGCTATGAGCGTATGAAACTCGCGATCAATCGCCTCCATTTCAGGTCGACCGTTCAGGTCCACCATCGACTGAAACAACTCAGACAAACGCTGAAGTGCCGCATCGGAAATCCGCTCAGCGGCCAGAGCACAGATCTCGGGCTCAAGGACTAAACGCATCTCCAGAATCTCAAAGGGACCAATGCCGCTGTCGACTAAGGGAGTAGAAATTGACGATCCGCCGCGCGTGACAAAAATGCCACTGCCCGTACGCACCTCAATAAGCCCAGATACCTCTAGCGCAATCATGGCCTCCCTGATCGAGGGTCGACTTACTTGGAGCATGTCGGCAAGGAGTCGCTCCGAGGGTAAGCGATCGCCCGGCTTCACATCGCCCGCCTTCACCAAATCGGCGATGCGCCGCGCAACACGGATATACAGTCGTTCGCTCGACGGTAAAGGCTCTAGCTTAACCATG
>CBFHQN010000109.1:0-6572 GCA_965657765.1 Luminiphilus sp.
TGCAGAACTTGAGCAGTCGGTTGTTACTGAAGTGGCGATGCCTGCTTATCAAGACATCTCCAAGTACCCCGAGACGCGTCGAGATCTTGCGTTAGTGGCAGATAAAGCGATTTCCTCTGGTGAGGTTATGTCGCTTGTGCGAAGTGCCGCAGGATCACTGATGACCAAGCTTGATCTCTTTGATGTCTATGAGGGGACAGGGCTGCCAGAAGGAAAGAAAAGTCTGGCGATTGGTTTGACATTCCAAGATCAAAGTCGCACCTTAGACGAATCAGAGGTGGCGGGTGCTGTCGATAAAGTGCTCGAAACACTGAAGTCCAAATTAGATATCGAATTGCGAAGCTAACAATAATATGTCCGCATTAACGAAATCAGAGATGGCCGATAAGCTTTTTGAAGAGCTAGGTTTCAACAAGCGCGAAGCAAAAGAGCTGGTAGAGCAGTTCTTCGAAGAAATCCGTATTTGCCTTGAAAATAATGAGCAAGTGAAGCTCTCTGGCTTTGGCAACTTTGATTTACGTGATAAAGGCACGCGGCCTGGTCGTAACCCAAAGACCGGTGAGGAGGTCGCCATCTCTGCCCGACGTGTTGTGACCTTCAAGCCAGGACAAAAGCTGCGTGCACGAGTAGAGAAGATGCAAGGCGATGCTTGAGCCGACGCATAACAATGAATTACCACCGATTCCCGGGAAGCGTTATTTCACAATTGGTGAAGTGAGCACGCTTTGCGCAGTTAAGCCTCACGTTCTTCGCTACTGGGAAGCTGAGTTTCCTCAGTTAAAGCCCGTAAAGCGCCGTGGTAATCGTCGCTACTATCGTCGCGGTGACGTTGAGTTAGTCCGAGCGATCCGAGGCCTCCTTTACGAAGAGGGCTACACCATTGGTGGCGCGCGACAGCGTTTGACCAGCGAAGATGGTCCTAGCCCCGTTGAGTTAGTGGCCGCTATCCGCGAATCTTTGCGTGATTTGGAGCAGGCTAGGGGTTTATTGACCCGCGACTCAGATTAGGTAGCCCTGCGCGATCGCGTTGAGAAGCGGTTGCCTTTTGAAGCCGCAACCATTGAATACTGCGGAGGGTATCTCATCAAACTTTGTTTGAAGATGCAGGTTTCTGTTTTTTCAGAGGCGAATTGCGATTCCCAATCACCCCCATTCCCCGTATACTTCGCCACCTTCGGGGCGTAGCGCAGTCTGGTAGCGCACCACACTGGGGGTGTGGTGGTCGCAGGTTCAAATCCTGCCGTCCCGACCATTTTTTAGCTTACCTAAGCCATTTATAGGCCCCCCCCTACAAACTAGACGCTGTTCGGTAGTGCGCTACATCCCTAAATGTCCTTGATTTTCCAAGGCTTTCTCGAAATTCTGTTACCCAAAAGTTACCCAGCGACTTTTGCAAATGAAACAGATAAAGCTCACCAAGGCTAATCTAGAGAAGTTAGTGGCCAATCCACCGTCTCAACGTGATGAGTATCGAACAGATATCGGTGGGTGCTATTTACGTGTCGGTCCTTCTTCAATGTCCATTTCAGTATTGAGAAGAGATTCTAAGAAAAAGCAGGTGAGGGTAAGCATTCCAATAGACACCTTGGACTTACCTAATCTGCCTACGCTGAAGAGACTAATCAGACAAGCTGACGAGTCTGACAGTCATTCGGTGAGGCGAGGGAATCTCTTGAAAACATCTCTTCACAGTGATGAAAGTATTTTTTCGCAGCTACTGCTCTAAGCGGGGGATCCGGCAACTAAAGGTTTGAGTACGAAACACCCCAAGAAAATGAGGGGGTAAATTGAGCGTTGGTTTTACCGCTTGTGGATACTCCCTCGTTAAACCTCAGTGCGAAAGTTGAGCCCGAAGCAATTACGGTGTCGACTTCGCAAGTTGTTGTCTGTTCGCTAGATTGATATCTGCCGTGTTCGACATAACACGACTGAATACTTACTCCGTCTACTAAGATGTCCACGGAGAAGTTTGGATTACTGCAACAATTTGAAAGAGCTCTGCTCACAACCTCAAGTCTTGTAATTCGAGTGTCTTGATTAAGAGTTATGGTCGCAATTTCCTCAGATACCTCATCTGCCAAACCAAAGGACCCCACGAGGGGCCAGAACTGACTGCCACTAAGTGACCAAAGCTGGGAATTTTCGACGTCTCCAGCCCAGTTACAACTAAGGGTGTCAATCCCTAGTACACCCACCCACTCAAGAACCTGGGCCTCTTGCCAAAAATCACAGTCAAATGTTTCGGAACCAGGCGTAGCACTAGGGTTACTAGCCAGAGCCCAGTATGGGCGGGAGTTATAGAACACCATCTGCCCAAGCTCGTAGTTTGTGTCCTCAACCCATTGGCCAGCATAGCTAGACCCCGAGTTGCCTTGTGGCCCCTGCGGTCCAGTCTCGCCTTGTGGTCCTTGTTCTCCCTGCGGTCCTTGCGGCCCTGTCTCGCCTTGTGGCCCCTGTTCGCCCTGAGGTCCAGGGTTGCCTTGAGGACCTACTGCGCCGGTTGCGCCGGTATCACCTTTTGGCCCCTGCGGTCCAGTCTCGCCTTGTGGCCCTGGGTTTCCCTGCTCTCCCTGCGGTCCTGTAGCTCCTTGAGGGCCGACAGCACCCGTGTCACCCTGCGGTCCAGTTTCGCCTTGTGGCCCTTGTTCTCCCTGCTCTCCCTGCGGTCCTGTAGCTCCTTGAGGGCCGACAGCACCCGTGTCACCCTGGGGTCCTGTCTCGCCTTGTGGCCCTTGTTCTCCCTGCTCTCCCTGGGGTCCGGTCTCGCCTTGGGGACCTGTAGCGCCCGTTGCACCAGTATCACCTTTATCGCCTTTGGGACCTGCTGGTCCTTCGGGACCCTCAATACCAGAGGTTTCCCCAGGTGGTCCTTGTTCACCTTGCGGCCCTGCCTCACCCTGAGGACCTACGAGTGAGGCAGGAACACCCCAACCGCTTGTTTGCTTTGGGCCATAAAAATCATAGGTCTGTGTGTCTATATAAACGTCACCATTCACGCCAAGCGAGGACGATGGTGCACCCTCTGCAGTGAATAATGTTGAACCATCCTCTGAGTTGATACTGTCGATGGCGCTTTTGAGGATTTGAAAGTTCGTATTGATATCGTCTGCGTTGGCAACCTCACCGTTTTCAAACTCGGTTAACGCTTCCTGCGAACTCACTATTGGCGCCAACAACAAGAGGAAGAAAGAAAGGTGTACCTTAGACATGGAAAATGACCGTAAAAGTTGAATGGCGGGACGATAACCCAACTATCGATTAACGTTTGAGCAAGGCCTTTTTTTTCGAGGGAATGGTGACAAATCGGTCAGTTGGCTAGCTGAATAACCACTGGTGGTAAGTCCACTATCTCTTTGTCGTCCTTAACCGTAGGCTCGGCCGATGTGAACTCATCAATTTTAGGCGTCGCAATTGGCTAATTTGACCGCTTTCACACAGGCCACCAGCTTTTTTGTCACATTCGCTTAAAGGTCTAATTGCGGTCTGAGACTCTATTCCCTTCAGGCGATTGGACAGATGCTGAATGAAGAAGATTCTTGTTTTCGTAGGCTTACTTTCAATTCCCGCTATCGCGGATGAGTTGCATGTCTTTACTAATGGTGAAGTTGCCGACGCAGACAAAATTAATGAAAACTTTGAAATCTTGCAGGCAAGTGGAGGGGGATGCTCTGCGGAACAGCAAGATAGCACTGTAGTAATAACGTGCGCTGATGGCACTTCTGCAGTTTTAGCGAGCGAAGGGACTGTGATCACATACCCTCAAAGCACTGTGGGACAGTCACTTGATTACGAAACACTTCCTTCGGGAGACATCATCCTTGTCGATAACGATGGAGTTGTGCTTGGAACGGTGGATCGTCGAGGTAACAACAATTCTTCATACATCATCGATGTTGAAAACGAATTCAATCGAGAGTGGTATTTGGCGCTTTGGAATGACGCAGTTAACTCCGAAGTAGTTCTTACGTCTTATTTTAGTTGGACACTGCTGTATACCGACTCAAATTGTGAATCCACCCCATACTTCTATAATATTTCGGGCTTGAGGACATCTATTAATATAACGTTAGACGTTGATGGCGAGCTGTTCGTCACAAACGGGAACGATAGAGTGTCTTCACCCACGATTTTCAACGGTCGACGAATAGTGGGGCACATTTCTTTTTCTGATAACTACACGCCAACGAGTGAATGCATACCTGAAGATCAGAGAGTGGAGGATCGCTTCTACCTTCTTTCAGAGTTTGTCGTACCAGCTGAGATCCTGTCAGCGGCTTACCCAGTTAAATTAGATCAGGTGCCATAGTCTCTCGAGTCTTTAGAGTAGTTGAGCGAGAGTGCCTGTCCAGCCTAACTCGGTGACGTAACCTGAATAACGACGGGTGGTAAGTCAACTATCTCTTTTTCTTCCTTCACCGCTGGCTTGCCGTAGGCTCGGTCGAGAAGGGCATTTGCGGCTGAGACTCTAGCGGCATCTGTACGACCGTTTCTGGCCACGTCAACGAGTGTTCTGAGTGCTTCTTCGGTATAAGTCTTGGCAAGCTCCGAGAGGCGCTGAGACTGCTCAGGAGACGATTTATTGGTGGAGCCTGATGGACGTCCTGCTCCTTCTCGAAAGCCACCGCGAGCTATTTGCAAGCCTCCGAAATCAAACCAAAATCAATGCCAATTGTAGCTCGATACAGGCTTGTAATTCCCGAAAAAAGTTACCCAATTGTTACCCAGCCACCTTCGGGGCTCAGCGCAGTCTGGTAGCCCACCACATTTGATGTGTGGTGGTCGCAGGTTCAAATCCTGCCGTCCCGACCATTTTCCCGCCTCAAACTGACTTGGTTTTAGCTGTCTTCTTTGGAGCTTGTCGCTCGGCTACTTGGTGCGCACTTAGGTATAGGTGGCGTCGATCTTCTCGTGACCCTGCTGTTCAAATGCTAGCACTTAAGCCTGTAAGCTAGACTTAAAAGCGCTTCAGTATTCTGCCTTGGGGAGAGTGATGGCTATCAATTGGGAGCCCAGTGAATTTGATAAGACTTTTATGGTGTCGGGTACGCTCTCAGTAGCGACGGCATCGGGCGAGCGGGTACTGGGGTATCCACAGTCTGTATCGGTCTCGGCCAGCGATCCGCAAAGCGCAAAAGCGAAAGTACGAGCAATGCTTCTGTCGAGAGAGGGTGCTAGTGAAGCTGAAATCAAGCAGGACAAGCTCATAGCGTTGGCGCAATCTGATTGATCAGCGCGACATCTGTTTGGACTCTACTGAGTATCCCGCGATCGACTCACTCAATGTTATAGAGAAGCGAGCATCCAGCTTCCCATGCCCATCATCATCAGGTTCTCGGTGAGCGAGATAAAGCCCAGCGGGACATCACTGTCACCACCCACGCAGGCGCATTTCAGGTCGCGCTTATCGATATAGACGGCCTTGAACACTGAAACGGCTCCGATGGTGCCAATGGTCAGCGCAATGGGTGCCGAAAGCCATATCAGCGCTCCAGAAAGCATGGAAATCCCCGCGAAGGCCTCACCATAGGGGTAGACATAGCCATAGCGTACCCAGCGTTTCGCTAGCAGGTCGTAGTTGAGGAACATGGTGGAGAAGGTCTCGACGTTTTGCAGTTTTTGAACCGCCAGAAAACACATCGACAGGGCGATGAACCACTCAAACGTTTTTCCAGTTAGCAGTGTTGTGCTCGTAAGCCAGGTCAGCGAAACGGCCATGAGTGCTGCGATAGCAAAAATAGCGATTACCGGTCGATAGGTCTTTTGGTTTGGGTCTTTGACCTTGTAACCGAGGCGAACTTTCAATGCATCAAAACCACCCACATGTTCATCACCCAGCCAAATCTGCGGCGTGGTACGTACATCGTGCTCAGCTTTAAAGCCGTCCGTCATCTCTTTTGTCGATAGATGGCGGTCATCAACCCGATAGCCATTCCGAGATAGGAGATCCATCGCTTTCAGCCCATAGGGGCAGGTGTGCGTGGGCATCATCATTCGGTAAAGCGTCGCTGATTTTTCGGCAGTTTGGGACATCAGTTCATCCTTCTTTTTTGCCTTTTACGTAAGCAGTAATGTGGGGGTAAAGCCTGTAAATGACAAGAGAAATGAGCAGTCAAATGGCTATTCAAATGAGAGGAAAAAATAAGGTTTAACGGGCTCTGCGCATTGTGCTTAGTAACTCAGCCCCGATGACTTACCTCGGTCATGATTCGCGCTATACGATTAGTCCAGGCACCTTCGAAGTCGGCAGACCAAGCTTCGCCCAGCGTCTCCTTAACAACCTCGAAAAATGCTCTGAATAAGCTCTCATACATGCCCTTGGTCACAGAGTAAGCACTGACATGATTGTCGAGTTCCCAAGCGAGGAAGCCGTCGTTTTCAAAAGGATCATCAGATAGGAAAAGTTCGAGCACAGAGGCGAACATGCGACCTCGCATATGTTTGTCCGAGTATTCCATGAGACTGGCGGCGCTTGCATCGATTTCAAAGAAGCGCGTATAAACGAGAGGGGTGATGTCGCCTACACGATCATCACAGAGTGAAAGTGATTCAGAAACAATCGCAATATCACTTTG
>CBFHQN010000110.1:0-6559 GCA_965657765.1 Luminiphilus sp.
GCTGGCATCGTTATTGATCAGGTCATCGAGATCGACGTTGATCATGAGGAGATTGTTTCGCGTATGAGTGGCCGTCGAGTCCATCCCGGTAGTGGGCGTGTGTATCACATCGAGCATAACCCGCCTGCGGTTGAGGGTATCGACGATGTGACTGGGGAGGCGCTCATCCAGCGCGACGATGACGCTGAAGACACGGTGCGGCACCGCTTAGGTGTGTACGAAAGCCAGACCCGACCGCTGGTGGATTTCTACACCAATCTTGAGGGTCCTGCGTATCACCAGATAAATGGTGTCGGCTCCGTTGACTCTGTGACACAAAGCATCAGAGAGGCGCTCGGTCAGTAGCATTCCGCATCCTAGACCACTAAGCTTGGTCCGCAATTCACTGGGGGCCACAGCATGAAAAATAGCGATATTATTCTCTACCACTATCCAGCCTCGCCATACGCAGAAAAGGTGCGTTTGATGGCTGGATACTTAGCGGTTCCTTGGCACTCTGTCGATGTGCCCATACAACCGCCGCGAGAGACGCTGGCGCTACTTGCTGGGGGATATCGCCGAATCCCTGTTGCGCAGATTGGCGCTGACGTTTATTGCGACACCGCGCTTATTGCGGAGCGAATCAGCAGTCTGGCAGATAAGCGCCTCGCTGAAGATAACGAATCGCTCACCTCTCTCGCAGACCAGGCGGAGCAGCAGGCATTCTTTGCCGCGATTCGACAGAACTCACAGTTAAAAACCGCAATCGGATTGATCATGAAACTTGGGTTTAAAGGCATGATGGCCTTTGCCAAAGACCGGGCGACGTTTGCGGTTGGTTATGCGCCGGCTATGCTGTCGCCAGAACAGGCAAAGATAGTCTTCAATAAATACCTTGAGGACCTTGCGTCTCACTTGGGAGACCGACCCTTTCTGGGGGGTGATGAGCCATCCCTGAGTGACTTTCGTTGTTACCACCCCATTTTTCTCGCTATCGCTTTTCGCAGTGTCAAGATATCTCAACTCCCTGCTCCGGTGAGAGCATGGATGGATAAGGTTGCGGACATTGGTTGGGGGCAAGTATCCCCGATGACTGGCCGCGAGGCGCTAGAAGTCGCAAAGTCCTCAAGCCCACTGGCGATAAGTGAGGCTGCGGCGGCCCACCCTGACGTAGGGGAGTGGGTAACCGTCTCCCCGACGGATACGGGTAAAGTACCGGTAACAGGCACACTTGTCGGTATGGACGCCGATCGAATCAGTTTGTTGCGTCGATCTGACGATGTTGGCGACGTTCATGTGCATTTCCCCGCTGCGGGATTCGAGTGCACTAAAATTAACCAATAGGCGATTCAACGTCGTAGTTGCTTGCGGCATGGGTGCTCTAGCCCTAAGCGGGAATCATGCGTGCTGTCGTATTGAGGTAAGCATGCCAAGAAAGAAACAAAACGAGAGAAGTCAGAGGCGAAGAGAGGAAAGTCGGTGAAAGGAACTGCATTAATTACGGGTGCTTCTTCGGGTCTGGGCGCGGAGTTCGCAAGACAACTCGATGGCCAGTCCGATCACTTGATTCTTGTCGCCCGAAGGGGCGATAAGTTGGGCTCACTTGCTGAGTCATTGTCAACGCCCAGTACGATTATCGAATGTGATTTGAGTCTGCCTGACTCGCCTAGACAGCTCTGCGAGGACATCGAGCGTCGTGAACTCACCGTTGATGTGCTTATAAATAATGCGGGGATTGCCGGACCCAACTTACTCGAGGTGAAAGACTTCACGGAGCAGCGCGCGTTTGAACAATTGATGATGACAACAGTTGCTGAGCTGTGCAGTCGGTTGATTCCATCTATGCAGGCTCGTGGCTACGGGAGAGTCGTCAACGTTGCTTCTGTGGCCGGACGCTTTCCGAGCTCTGATACGGGTAACTATGGGCCTTCAAAAGCCTATGTCATTGCTGTCTCTGAGGAGTTGAACCTAGCAGCTCGATCGGATGGGGTGTTTGTAACTGCACTGTGCCCCGGTTTTACTCACACTGAGTTCCATGAAGTTGCAGGCATGATGGCGGCGAAGAACAGCTCACCAAAATGGATTTGGTACGGCGCGAGTACGGTTGTCGCCGATGGCATTAATGGCTGTAATGCGGGTCGTCCCGTGGTTATTTCCGGACGCCTTTATCGATGGCTGGACCCGTTTTTGCGCTCGAGTGTTTTTCGCGGTGCTATTTTGCGTCTGGTGGGTCGCCGTTGAGCGCCAATGTCGGTGCACAAAGGCTAGCCTATGGGAGTGAAATAATTCACAATCCTCGTCGAATAGTTCACTCAAAGTAAGGTTATGTAATGCCAGTCATTAAGTTTATTGAGTTCGATGGTACGGAACATGAGGTGGATGCCGACGCTGGGATGAGCGTTATGGAAGTTGCCATGAAATATGACGTTCCAGGAATCGATGCGGACTGTGGCGGTGGCGCTGTTTGTGGTACCTGTCACTGTTTTATCGAAGAGTCAGCAGGCCCGCTGCCCGACGTTGACCCACAAGAGGAATCAATGCTCGGTCTCCGACCCGATCGCGAAGTTAACTCTCGCTTGAGCTGCCAAGTTCAGGTAAGCGACAGCATCGGTGACATGACGATTAAGCTCCCCGAATTCCAAATGTAAGCTTGGACATAGCGAGCACGATTGGATGAATTCCATTTTCAAAGAAGCAGCCTCGACACCCTTGGCGGATATCGATATTTCAGATCCGCTGCGCTTTGAGAATGACTGCTGGCAGCCGCTTTTTAAGCGGCTTCGCGAAGAGTCTCCTGTCCACTACCAAGCAGAGAGTCCGGCGGGGCCTTTTTGGTCGATCACACGTTTTGACGACGTCGTTGAGGTTGAGAAAAATACCGAGGTTTTCTCCTCAGAGCCCTCTATCGCCATTGTTGATCCACCCCCTGACAGACGCTCACCGATGTTTATTGCGATGGACCAGCCAGAGCACGACGTCCAGCGCAGAGCCGTTCAGCCTGTCGTCGCGCCAAAGAATTTACAAGAATTTGAAGCACTGATTCGTAAACGCTCGGGGGAGGCGCTCGATGCCTTACCTGAGGGCGAAACTTTTGACTGGGTAGAGTTGGTATCGCGCAACCTAACGACGCAGATGCTAGCGACGTTGTTCGACTTCCCTTGGGAGATTCGTCACAAGCTATCAGAGTGGTCAGATGCAGTGACCTCGGATGAGCGAATGACTGCGGGGCAGGGGCTTACGAGAGATGAGCGCCTTGAAGTCATTATGGAGATTCTCGACGTATTCACTAAGCTCTGGCATCAACGAAAAGGCGATGATGTCGAGTCGTTTGACCTCATTCGCTTGCTTCAGAGAGATCCTAATACCGCCAACATGGTGGACGACCCTAAAAATTATGTGGGTAACTTGATGTTACTGATCGTGGGTGGGAACGATACCACTCGGAACTCCATGTCAGGTGGTGTTCTTTTTTTGAATGAAAACCCCGAGCAATTTCAGCGTGTTAAGAGCGACCGGTCACTCATTTCTTCAATGGTCTCTGAGATTATTCGTTATCAAACACCGCTGTCACATATGCGACGAACGGTAACGAGAGACTTTGAGTTTCGCGGGCAGAAGATGAAGGCGGGAGATAAGGTCATTCTTTGGTATTGCTCAGCGAATCGGGATGAAGCGGCTATTCCCAATGCCGATCAGTTCTTGATTGATCGTGAGAGTGTCAGAAACCATGCCTCGTTCGGTTTTGGTATTCACCGCTGTATGGGTAATAGGCTTGCGGAGATGCAGCTTCGCGTGGTCTGGGAGGAGGCGCTAAAACGCTTCACTGACATAAAGCTCATGTCGCCCCCCACTCGGCTGTGTCATAACTTTGTGCGGGGATATTCCTCAATGCCAGTGCAGGTAACGCGGTACTAGTGACGGTTATCGTATGGGACTCCTCCTGGGGTAGTTCTGTTCTGCAATGTACCTTGTGTAACCCCTCTCGCGAGTGCCGTGATGGCTGATATACGTTTGCCAGAAACTGCACTGCTCAACGCCATTGGCATTGACGGCTGTAGAGCGGGCTGGGTGATCGCCTTTAGGGACGGCCGGGAAATCAGCTTGGCCATCATTGCCCAGCTCTCCGATCTCAATCATTTATTACATCCGAACGCCTCGGTCATGATCGATATGCCCATTGGTCTTACTGATGGCCCCAGCGTTAGGCGCTGCGACGCGCTTGCTCGAGAGAGGCTACGACCCTATAGAAGTTCGAGTGTGTTTGGTGTGCCTGCGCGTCAAGTGACGCGCTGTACCGATTATGCTCAGGCAAATGCGCTATCACGCGAGTTGTCCGGTAAGGGCATTAGCAAGCAAACGTTCTATTTGTTTCCTAAGATCCGAGAGCTTGATGATTGGCTATTCTCTAGCGAACGCAAAGGGCGCTGGTCGGAATGTCACCCGGAGGTGGCGTTTGCGAGTCTTAATCGCGGACAGGCGCTGTTGGAGTCGAAGAAAACTGAGGCGGGTAGGCAAGCGCGTCTGAAACTTCTTACAGAATTGGGCGGGATTCAGCCAGCCAGTGAGGGGGCGCTCAGATCCTTTCGTCGAAAAGATGTGCTCGCCGATGATCTGCTAGACGCTCTAGTTTGCTTGTTGACTGCTGAACGGCAACCGAATGATCGGCTGCATGTACCTGAGGACGCCCCCGTTGATAAACGGGGGCTTATCATGGAGATAGTTGCGCCAGCGCTTAGCTAGCGGCTTTCAGTACTGAGTCGCTCTCGCGTTCTACTGGACTGGCCTGTGGACCGCGAATCAAACCACCGGGTGTGGCTCCAGAGTGTTGACCATTATCGAAGGTCAAAACACCTGACTTAAACGTGGCTTTGTAGCCGGTCGCAGATTGCAGTAAACGCTTTCCACCCGCGGGTAGGTCGTTGGCCACCCACGGTCTGCTCATGCCAATCTTATCGAGTTCAATAATATTGATATCGGCGAGATATCCCGGCGCGAGAATGCCTCGATCATCCAGTCCGTAAACCTTAGCTGTATCAGCGCACTGGCGTTTGATCGCCTCGCTCAGGCTCAGTCGGAAGCCGTCGCGATCGCGAACCCAGTGCTGAAGCATGAAGGTGGGAGAGGCCGCATCGCATATCGTGCCGCAGTGAGCACCTCCGTCTGAGAGCGAATTAATGCAGTCGTCAGATTGCAAAATGGGTTCTAGGAAGTTCAGATTACCATCAGCGTAGTTGAGTAGCGGGAAGTAAATAAACCCGTTACCGCCGTCGCGCATCATAAGATCGTAGGCAAACTCTTCGGGCGTTTGGTTCGCTGCTGCGGCGAGGCCGGCAATTGACTCTGCTGCTGTTGGTTCGTAATTGAAGCCGTCGGACAGTTCATATTGCATTGTCCATGCGCCAGCCATCATTTCTGCGAGAATTTGAATATCGCTGTCGGGATAAACGGATTCTTCCGAGATGAGTTTCGCTCTAAACGCAGGGTCAGACAGACGCTCTTGCTGTGCCGCTGGTTCGAGTTCAGCGACTTCGGCCCAGCTAGGTTTGAAAGAAAAGGGGTTAAAGGTGCATCTCCAGCCTAAAATAAGGCCGGTGCCGCGCATCGAGATTTGCGCAAGGATATTCGCGCCCTGCGCGTTCTGGTCGCGCATCTGTGCCATCTGATCGTCAAAGCTCATTGCTTTGATGGGCGATTGCAATGCGGTGAAGGTGACGGGTAAACCAGTCTCACGACTGAGGTCCCCCATCCAGGCAAACTCGTTCCACTCAGGAACAAGGTCGCTAGCCATTTCAAAAACACCGTGGCCCACGCGCGCCATGCCTCGGCCAATACCTATAAGCTCTTCGGGCGTCGCTGTGGTACCGGGTACCAGCTCACCGTCGATCGATTTATGGAGCACGGTCCGAGACGTCGAGAAACCCAAAGCACCGGCTCGCAAGCCTTCCTCGACAATGTTGGCCATACGGGCGATATCTGACTCAGTAGGCTCCTCATTGGCTGCACCGCGATCACCCATCACGTAGGCGCGAACAGCGCCATGCGGGACGTGAGTTGCGACGTCGACTGCTCTGGGCATTTCCTCAAGCGCATCAAGGTATTCAGGGAAGCTTTCCCAATTCCACGACATACCCTCCGAGAGCGCAGACCCGGGGATGTCTTCGACACCCTCCATTAACGCAATCAGCCAATCGTGCCGATCCGGCGCTGCCGGTGCAAAACCTACGCCGCAGTTACCCATAACAACAGTCGTCACGCCGTGCCACGACGAGGGCGCCATCTCCTGATCCCAAGTGGCCTGACCATCATAGTGAGTATGAATGTCAACAAAGCCCGGTGCGACATAGCAACCGTCAGCGTTGTATACCTTAGTTGCTTCGCCTAAGTCGGTTCCAACCGCTACCACCTTGTCGTCGACGATAGCAACATCCGCTAGGTAAGGCTCGCAACCTGTACCGTCAACTACCGTACCGCCTTTAATCAGAAGGTCAAAGCTCATATCTTGCCCTTTACTTGCGTCAATTTTCGATGCACAACACATCTCGAAGAGACACTGCAGTGTCAAGTATTACCACACGACCTT
>CBFHQN010000111.1:0-6539 GCA_965657765.1 Luminiphilus sp.
AGCGATCCACCGAAACCCCAAGCCCGTCATTGTGGCATTACACGGTTTCGTCCTCGGTGGAGGAATCGGTATCGCAGGCGCTGCCGACATCATCGTTGCCTCAGAGTGCGCATCTTTTGGCGTGCCCGAGGTGGACCGTGGTGCGATGGGGGGAGGTGCCCACTTACAGCGAATGTTCCCTGTCCAGAAAGTCCGATACATGTATTTCACCGGTGAGTTTATCGACGCACAAGAGGCCTATCGACTCGGTGCGGTCGAACGGGTTGTGCCAAAAAATCAGTTGGTTGATACAGCGCTCGAGATCGCAGCCAAGATTGCCGGGAAGAGCACCATTATGATTACGCTCGCTAAAGAGGCATTAAACGGTATTGAAGATGGGAACCTTGAAGCGAAATACCGGAGCGAGCAGGGCTTTACGCTGGAGGCTTACCGTCATCAGGACTCGCAGGAGGGGCGCGATGCATTCAATCAAAAGCGTGATGCTAATTTTTATTGAAAGATGAATTAAAACAAATATTTAGCTGCAATAATTAATAATAATTGGGGGAATTGGAATGATTGATTTTGATACAGCAAAAGCGGCCTGTGAAACCTATGTGCGGTGTCTAACAGACAGCGATCTCGAGGCATTGCTAGACCTGTTCGCAGACGATGCGGCTATCGAGGATCCTGTCGGCACAGACTGGCGAGAGGGCAAAGAAGTTTTGCGTGCTTTTTACGCCGAGGCTTGCCAAGGTGTTGCGAAGGCCGAGCTCACTGGCAATCCGCGCGTAGCGGGTAACGAGGTAGCATTCCCTTTCAATGTCATGGCAGGCGCACCGGGCCAGCAAGTGGTGATCAACATTATCGACATCTTCAAGTTCAACGAAGACGGCAAGATCGCGACGATGCGGGCTTTTTGGGGGCCAAACAATATGACCAGCTGAAGGCTGGTCTTATAAGCCTGAGTACTTGAGATGAGCGACAGATCACTGTTGCCAGGAAGATAAGTTCCTTTCTGATTTAGTCAAAGTGAGCCGGCGTACGCAGGCTGAATACGCCGGGGGGATTTTCGTTACAAAGATCTCAGATACTCTACGATGCCGCTTTCCGTAGCATTCTCAAAAAATAGCTGCTCAAACCTAGATCCAGAGATTGTCGACTTCAGAAGTTGTTGATCCACACTCTGAAGTACAGTGAGCATATCTTTGCAACTCGCATCTTTGAGCTGGGCAAGGATGCCGCGGTTCTTTGCCATTATCTCGGCCCGTTCTTTCGGGTATCCAAGCCCACCTTCTTGCTCAAATAACTTTCTGTAACAATCTTCCAAATTTAACTCTGCTGCCCAGCCGAATCCCTTCGCATAGGGCATGGAGATAGCGTTGCCATCGTTTATTTGGCTAAAGAGGAACGCGTCGGTGGGATCGATGACTAATCCACAAAAGACCCCAGGCATCGAGTTGCACGCAAGCATGGAGCCCATGCCCGTACCACAGCCGGTAACAACGAAGTCTGCTGCACCCGAATTCAGAAGGATTCCCGTAAGCAGACCATTCATCACGTAGGTCATGTTATTAGGATCATCCGCGCCATACATACCGTAGTGATACACCTCGTGACCGAAGGAATTAGCGACATTGGATAGTGCTGTGTGCACCATTTCGCTTTTAGCGGCCTGACTGTTTTCAATGATTAAAGCAATTTTCATAAAAAATCCCTCGGGTTTTCGAGCTAACGTTGTTGTTGGGTGCTGCTGGAGGCCGATGCCAATGCCTTCAGTCGTTCACTGAGCTGGTGATCGTAAAGTGATGGAATCTCTGAGACTTTGGTATTTAAGATGCTGATTAACGGCTCCGGTCGATAATCAATCTCAAATTCTCGATTGCCATGAATGCCGATGATTATTGCCATCGGCCCCTCATCTACGCCTTTTAAGGCAACTTTGTCTCCAGGGTGTGCGCCTCCAGATACTAAAACCTTGAGATTCCAGGTTGTGTTATACCCCCCATGACCGGGCTGCCAATATCCAGCGCCACTGCCATCATAAATAGCGATAGTTTTCTTGCCATCTTGCTCACGGACCGGTGCGTGAAGGGTAACTGCGTCAAAGAGGTTTTGGTGATTTGCGCCCGCGTGTTGATCAAGGACTGGAGCGACAAAGACCTCCGCTTGCTGATAAACGCACTTGGTCGACTGAGTGTTAAAAGTTAGTGAGTGTCTCACGCGATTAAGGACTCGCAGATCTTTTGCGATCACATTGTGAACATTACCCATATGAACGGCATAATGTGCTGTTCGGTTGCCGTCAGTAACGATATTTTCCAAAGTCAAATTTGCACTGTTGTAGCTCAAGAGAGCACTGTCGGCGTTGGTGACTTTCAGATTTCGCGCCCAAGAATCAAAGGCGCTTGTGAAGTAGATCCCGTTGTAGCCTTCTTCTAAATGATGGCCAAATGATGGTGAATCTGGGAAGCTCAAGTGCAGATCCTCCACACCTACATTGACCAAGCCGCTCCACGAGGCGACTTGCGCTGGCACCGTATCGTCAATGTCATGCAGCAATGCGTCGGCTATCGTTACTATGTCGCCTGCGACGCGTGTTACTCGCACAGTTTGTCGTACCAAGGGTCGGTCTTCGAATGTCCAGTGATGTGACCCTGCAAGCGCGTGCTGCTCGCCATAGATTGCTTTGAGAATGCCAGAGCCTTGGCCCGCTCTGTTTAGCCATTGAAGCTGAATTATTTGGCCCGCTTTGATTGCGCTGCCATCTGCCACGGTAAATTGGCTTTCGCCTCGCACTCCTGACACGATTTCACTAAGCACATCGATAGGGGGATCGAATTCTTCGAGGTAGGGTGCGGGTCTTGTGTTGGGTGCCTGAATCCAAATGAAGCCTCCGCTCCATGAATACTCAGAAAAATACTCGTTTACATTTAACCTGGGCTCTTTTTGCCGCTTATCCAAACGCCGTATGTACGTTCGAAGCTCGTCAAGAGAAGTTGACCTATCGACATGTCTGAGTGGGCGCGGAAAGTGTAGCTTGGTACCCATCGCGCCGGCCCCTTGCCCCTGAAGCACAAAATCTGAGCGGTGGATTTTTAGCACGCTGGTGATGCGATAAGTGCCCGATTCAAAACGGATGATGACGGGTTTCTTGATGTTGTTTGCAGCGTCAATAGCCCGTTGTATCGCCGCACTGTCATCTTGATTGTCATTGGGCGTCGCGCCGTACTTAGCCACATCGATAATGATGCCTGTCGCTACAGGAGGTTCCTGTACGCCGTTCTGATACCCCGCGTAGGAAAAGTCGGGAATAAACATTTCGCTCATTAATGTCTCATAGGACAACATTGGCGTCTGTTGAGGGTGGTTTCTGTCGTCCTCGGAGATCGTGGCGTGCCCGCTAAACATGGTGAGCAGTGCTAGACCGGCCTTTTGGATTACCAGCTTTTGGTTAAATAGGGTCAAAATTGATGCCTATCCTGCATTATCGTCCCAATGAGACTAGCTTGATTGAGGTGAGGATGCCAAGCAGCTTGAAGACCCTTGGCCTTAAAAAAATAATTCCCACTATTGACACCGGTGACATTTGTCGCGATATTTCAGTCTGCGGTAGATGCAAAACTAAAAAGTTAATAACTATTTTTACTGTCAGAGGAGACATAACTGTGACAACAAACCGGAAACTTTCGGCGCTTGCGCTGGCTGTGGCGGCAGCGGTCCCCACATCCGCAGCAATCGCTCAGGGCGTTGCTACGAGCGACCAGATGGTCGAAGAGGTAGTGGTAAAAGGTATTCGCGGCTCGTTAGCAAATGCCTTGGATCAAAAGCGCAACGCAGACTCATTGGTCGAGGTCATTATTGCTGAAGACATCGGTAAGTTGCCTGACCAAAACCTAGCTGAGGTGTTGGAGAACATCACGGGAGTACAAATCACACGAACTGCGGGTGTTGGAACCGGTGTCCAGATTCGTGGCACAAATGCAAACCGAGTGCTGTTCAACGGTGTTGCAACTGTGAGCTCTGGATCGGGCAGAAGTGGTATCAATTTCGAGGACGTTAACCCTGCCATTATTTCAGCGGTAGAGGTCATTAAGTCTCCAGAGGCAAAAACTCTCGAAGGCTCTGTGGGTGGCACCGTCAACTTGAGAACAATTCGTCCACTAGATCTGTCGGAGCCGCTTGCGGCGTTGTCTCTGCAATATGAGGACAGCAGCCTCAGCGTTGAGGGTTGGCAGCCCCGTGTATCAGGTGCATACGGCAATAGCTGGTCAAATGATGCAGGTGACTTCGGTTTTGTCATCACCGGCAGCCGTACTGAGCAAGAGTCGGTCTCTTTCCGACCACGAACGGACAGAGATAACATTGCCTCTCCGCCCGGCGCTGACCCCGCACAGTTCTTGGGTATCCAGTTCTTTGTGCAGGAGCAGGAAAACTTCGACTACGAGACCACCAACTTGGCAACTACCTTTGAGTGGGCACCGAGTGACAATCTGAAGTTTAACTTTGACGCAATTATCAACGAGCAAGAGCGCAGCCAGGACAGCTATCGTATTCAGGCTTCTGGTGTGAGTGCTTTCCGCAATGTGAGCATCCCAACGGCTTTTGAAACTGTTGACTTCGGTGTAGGCCCGGGAACATTCCCAGCGGCATTGCAGGGTACGATTGAGCCGGATCTTGCGCTCGACGACGACGACCCTAACTTGCGCTTCTCAAGTGATACCGGCTCTCGTGTCACTGACAGCTCTGTTCTTTCGCTAGGTGCAGAGTACACGGGCGATCGCTGGACCGCGCGCGTCGAGCTTGCCTCTACGACAAGTGAAACGGTCAATCCAAACCTCAGTACAACGTTGAACTTCATCAACCCTAACTGTCCCTTGGATGGGTCCAGTAATGATAACTGCACACCGTTCCGATATGACTTATCAGGGGGTCGGTTAGCGTTCGGCATCAACTTCGATTCACCGTTTGCACCGAGTCCTGCTGATTTGACGAACCCGGCAAACGTTGTATTGGACGATTTAAAGCTTGACCGTAATACAACGGACAACGAGGAGAATGCGTTCCGCGTTGACTTCACGTATGACCTTGATTGGAACGGCGTGACATCGGTAGACGTTGGTTATCGCTACAATGAGTCATCAAGTGAGTTCAATGATATTGGCGATAAGATTGGTGGCTTCAGTAAGATGGTTGATAGTCCCAACGGCCTACTCTTTGAGGAGCTTCTCGTGACTGGACCCAACAACTATGGGTCTGCGGACGGGCGCTCGCTATTCGTAAGAGATTTTCTACTTGTAGATCCGGATCGTGCATTCTCAGATCCAAACGGCGTGGTTGATATCATTCAAAACGCGGTTATCCAGCATGACCCAGCGAGTCCCGATATCCTGAACCTGCGGTCTGACGAGAACCAGTACTTCGACGTAAGTGAGGAAACCACAGCACTTTACGCGCAGGCTAACTTTGAGGCAGGCATCTTCAGAGGTAACGTTGGTTTTCGATACATTGAGACTGATGTCGACTCAATTGGCTTTGGCCCAGAGGATGCAAATGGTAATCGTAGCCTTCAGTCTACGAAGGGAAGCTATGACTTTATTCTGCCTCGCTTAAACTTAGCAGCCCAGCTGTCTGACGATATGATCCTGCGCTTCGGTTATGGCTCAGACATTCGTCGTCCCAATTTCAGCGACCTTAAGACGGGCTTCAAGTTTGATGATCAGGAAAACTCGGCTGTTGCACTCGGCAATCCTGGGCTTGAGCCAGAAGAAGTAGATTCGCTCGATCTTTCTTTCGAGTGGTATTTTGCTGACTCGGCTTACGCCAGTATTGGCTATTTCCGAAAGGAGCGAACCAATATCTTCGGTCAGGACTTTGAGGGCGCAGCGCTTCTCCCATCCGACACTACGTTCGGTGGTTTAGAGCGTGAAACCGACCCAAGCTGTCCTGGTGGTGGTATCTACAACCCAATCGTTGTTCCGAATGCGCTCGGCGACCCCAACAGGCTCGGACTTTGCGTAGACGTCACACGGCCTGGTAATGATCCTGAGACCACCAAGGTCAACGGTGTCGAAATGGCAGTCCAGTACGACCTCTCCAGTTTTGAAGAGCAGTTAGGTTGGGCGTCGGGCTTCGGTCTGCTGGCAAACTTCACGTCGCAAGACTTCAGCGGTGGTTCGGCTGAGGACTGTACTTCTGGACGTGGTGCTGCCGTTCTTGGCTCGGGTGTCTGTAAGAAACGTGGACTGCTCGACTTCTCAGAGACGGCGTACAACGTGACTGTTTTCTATGAGAAGTTTGGTTGGTCCGCACGTATGCGTTACACGTGGCGTGAAGGCTTCCGCACACAAGACTTTGGTGGCGGTGCTAATACCAGCGGAAGCAGTACCTTTAGCTTCCCAGTTCATACGCTGGACCGTGGGCAGTTGAACGCAAACGTGAGCTATCAAGTGAATGACAACCTGAATATCGTTGTTCAGGGCATCAACCTCATGGAAGAGAAAATTGATCAGCACTGCGTGAGCGAAACAGGTCCACTGTGCTTCGTTGGACTGCCTGAT
>CBFHQN010000112.1:0-6537 GCA_965657765.1 Luminiphilus sp.
TGTTTCGGCGCGCCAACATGCGGGTCCGCTTTGAGCCAAAAGTGGGCGACTCCATTATCGTCAGGGGTTTATTATCAATCTACGAGGCGAGTGGTAACTACCAACTTATTGTTGATCATATGGAAGCCTCGGGTGACGGGGCGCTCCAGCGTGCACTCGAAGCCTTAAAGCAGAAACTCCAGTCGGAAGGTCTGTTTGATCAAAATCGCAAGAAAGCCATCCCTACCCACTGTGAGCGAATTGGCGTCATCACGTCGCCAACAGGCGCTGCGGTCGAAGACATCATCAGCGTGCTCGGTCGTAGATCGCCCTCAAGCCAGATCGCAATTTATCCCGTTCAAGTCCAAGGTGCTGGCTCGGCCGAGCAGATCGCAGAGGCGATCGATGCCGCCAACGCCCAAGTAAGGGATGGAGCGCGCGAGCTAGATGTTCTTATTGTCGGTCGCGGCGGTGGTTCGTTGGAGGATCTGTGGGCCTTTAATGAGGAAGTAGTCGCGCGCGCGATTGCTCGGTCAGAGGTTCCGGTTGTCTCCGCCGTTGGTCATGAAATTGACTACAGCATTTCTGATCTGGTCGCCGACTTAAGAGCCGCCACGCCCTCGCAAGCAGCCGAATTAGTGACACGCGATAGCCATGAGTGGTTGCAAAGGATTGACATGGCGGTGTCGCAGCTCGAGTCGCTGACAGCGAGGATTCTGCGCGACCACAAACAGCGTGTGGAGAACCTGACTGCAAGATTGCGACACCCAAGTCAGCAACTTGCGCTTTTGCAAAACAAAATAACGACAAACCAAGACCGGGCTACAGCGCTCATTCAGAACCGCCTCGCCGCAAGCAAACATCCGCTTGCACAGCTAAACACCCGTCTGCAAAGCGCCTCACCCAGCCGGCTCCTAAAGCAGCGTCAGGAAACGATCAATAATCTGTCGAGCGGACTTCCCGGCCAGATGGCCAAGGTACTCCGAGATAACAAGCGCCAGGTCGAGCATCTCTTGACCCTGCTTGAAACCCTGGGTCCAAGCGCAACCTTGCAACGTGGCTACGCAATTGTGACGGACGAATCTGGGAAGGTAGTGCGCTCCCCTCAACAAGTAGAGCACGGTAACCGTCTTGCCGTCGCGCTAGACGACGGCCAACTTCGAGCGAGAGTCGAAGAAAAAAGCGGAAGAAATTGAGGGTAGCCTCTATGGCTACCCGAAAGTTTAGTACTTGGCAGGAAGCCGCGTGTTAATAACGATGTGACGCCCTTCGAAGCGAATGTACTCGCCGATCGTCAGATCTTTTAGGATCCGTGCCACCATTTCACGTGAGGCACCGACGCGGTCAGCAATGTCTTGCTGGGTCAGCTTCTCAGGCACAAACAAGGTGCCATCACCTCGCTCATGCGATAGGTCCATTAGGACGTTAGCGACACGGCCATAGACGTCTTGCAAGGCAAGGTTTTTCACATCAGTCGTGAGTTTTCGAACTCGCGCCGCAAGGTTACCGAGCAATTGCTGCGTAATACCGGGGTTGTCGGTGAGCACCTTAGAGAAGTCTTCTTTCTTAACGATACGGAACTGGCAGGGCTCGACGGTTCTTACCGACGCAGAGCGTGCCGAGTCGTCCAATAAGGCGAGCTCACCAAAATAATCACCCACGCCCAAAGAGTTCATGATGAACTCCTTGCCGTTTTTGTCGCTACAATAAACTTTCACACGCCCTGACTCGATCACATATAGCGCGTCAGCAGGCTCGTTCTCCTGAATCACCACCGTGTTTTTCGAGTACGACTCCGACGAACTCGACGATTCCAGCGCCGCCAACTCCTCGCGACTTAAGCCATGAAAAATTTCGACTTGATCAAGCATGGACTCTCACCTTTTGTGTACTATTCACAATTCTAACTGAAGGTTTGCCGTTCGCCTATCCCCACTGGTCGAAAGTATTAGGCGCGATATACTTCATACACGATAAAAATCACGAAGTGGTCCAATTTTTGTGGCAGAACCCGCATTAAACACCGTCATTGAGCTCAGTAAAAAAGCGACACCCGAGCTCCAAATGCTGCGTGACACCTCTGAAGGTGAACTTACCGAGGACGTCGATGCGCTTCTCCTTGCCCTCGATAGGTTCAATGTTGTGGCCGACGACCAGAGTACCAATCGACATGATCTGTTGAATGCAGTAGCCGCCGTCCTAGGGTACGCAGAGATGGTCCTAGAGCAGGATCGCAATCTACCCTCATCTATCCGGGAGGACGTCCAAGAGATCGCAGACGCCCTCAGCACCTCGACTAAGACACCAGAAACGACGACAAAATCAGGTCGACCACTCGATACCTTCGAAGGCTGTTCGGTTCTGGTGGTTGATGATCTTCCCGAAAATCTCGACCTCATGTCACGACTCTTGCGAAAAATGCATTGCACCGTGATAACAGCCGAATCAGGCGAGCAGGCGCTTAACTTGCTCGCAAGTGAGCCCGTTGATCTCGTCTTACTCGATCTGGTCATGCCAAATATTGATGGTAAAAAGGTACTCGCTCGCATCAAACAAAGCGAACAACTCCGTGCGATCCCCGTCATCATGATTTCGGGCCGCCAAGACATGGATCAAATCGTTGACTGTATTCAAGTCGGGGCTGATGACTACCTACTTAAGCCGGTGAACTCGGTATTACTTAATGCCCGCATCAAATCAGGGCTCGAGCGCAAGCGATGGCACGATAAAGAAGAGCAATACCGCGAGCAGCTCGAGAAGCGAGAGCTCTTTATTCGCCAGACATTTGGTCGCTACATCTCCGACGCCATTGTCGAAGAAATTCTGGAGAGCCCTGAGGGACTCAAACTAGGTGGAGATCTCAAGAGCGTGACGCTCATGATGAGCGATATTCGAAGTTTCACTACATTGGTCGAACACCTCCCTCCGGAGCAAGTAGTCACACTCCTAAATCGCTACCTTGGTAAGATGACCGATATCATACTCGAACACGGCGGCACCATTGACGAGTTCTTGGGAGATGCGGTCCTTGCAGCCTTCGGTGCACCCAACGATATGAAAGATCATGCAGACCGCGCGGTTACCTGCGCCATTGCCATGCAAGCAGCCATGGACGAAATAAACAGTCAAAACAGTGCAGATGACCTGCCTAAGATCGAGATGGCCATTGCGCTTAATACGGGAGAAGTCGTAGCCGGTAACATTGGCTCCGAGCGACGATCAAAATACGGTTTTGTCGGCCATGAGGTCAATGTGACTTCGCGGATAGAGGACGCTGCGCTACCCAACGAGATACTTGTTTCGGAACGCACACTCAACCGTCTCAACAAGGAATATTTTGTGGTGGGACCCTCTCGTAATTTGAAACCCAAAGGCATCGAAGAAATACTTGCCGTATTCCCAATTTTGGGGGACACACCCGGTGACTAGTGCCGCCGTGTTACTCGTTGAGGACAACGACATCAACCGGGACATGTTGACCCGCCGCCTCACGCGGGCAGGTCTGACTGTGATTGGTGCAGCCGATGGGCAGACAGCGCTCGATATGATGCGAGGCAACTCACCCGCGGTTGTCCTGATGGATATGACGCTGCCTGTACTCGATGGTTGGGAAGCCTGTGAGCAAGCAAAAGCTGATCCAGACATTGCTCACATCCCCATCATTGCACTAACCGCACACGCCATGGCGGCCGATCGTGAGCGAGCCATGAGCGTTGGCTGCAGTGAGTATGAAACTAAGCCCATCGACTTCCCTGCCCTGCTCGCGAAAATTTACCAATTCCTCGAGACCACGCCTTCATGATCACTGCGCGGCTGGGCCTTCGAGCCCGACTTTATTTGGCATCAGGCTCAATCCTGCTCTTATTCGCTTTCAATGTGGGCACACACCTCTGGGGAAGTTACGCACGAAGCGAGAGTGTGCTGGCCTATCGAGATGCGACCGAAGCAACGACGCTTGTTCGCAATATTGAGCAGAGACTAGCCACCGAAAATCAACGGGTACAGGTGTTAGCGGCGCTGCGTGAGACCAATGCGCCCATTGGCGAAACCCAGCGAGAGCAAGCAAACGCCGAACTAACGGCCATCTCTGATCAGTTGAGAGCACTGGGAGGCCTGAGTAATACCGAGACAGAAGAAGCGTTCAGGGCGTTTTATAAGCCGGCTGCTGATTTGTTGAATGAATGGATGCTCTTTTACAGCAACTACAATGACGTCACCGTATCTACATCGCTGTCACCCACCATTTACGAGCGCACAGTTCAGCAACTCCGAGCCTTGTCTGATCAACATAACAACGTTGCACTTGAACGCTCAGCGGTCATCGATAACACCATTCAACTCACCGACCGCATAACCATCATCGCCTTTATAAGCTCGATTACGATCACCTTGATTCTGATATTGACACTAATCCGAAGCACGAACGCATCACTCTTCAGGCTGCGCGTGGGTGTCGAAAAGTTTGGCGCTGGCGACTTGACCCACCGCATTGATGAAAATCGCGACGCAGGCGAAATTGCCAACCTCGCGCAAACCTTTAACGAGATGTCAGCATCGTTGCAGACCGCCATGTCAGATTTGGATGACGCGCGCTTTGACGCGGAAGCCGCGAACGAGGCAAAGAGCATGTTTCTTGCGAATGTGTCACACGAGTTGCGTACACCACTAAACGCCATCATTGGCTATTCAGAGATGCTGCAAGACGAATTGAGTGACGGCATTGATATTGATCGTGATCAGTTTAATCACGATCTAACCACCATTATTTTCTCGGGCCGGCAACTTCTCGCCCTAATCAACGACATCCTCGATTTATCGAAAATCGAGACGGGCAAAATGTCTGTCAGTTTCGAGCCTTTCAACGCGGCAGGGCTAGTGGTGCAAGTGTGTGACGCGCTTTCGCCACTCTTAGCCCAAAACCACAATACGCTCGATTTACAGGTTGATGGCGCCAAGGATATCGAAGTAGCCAGCGACGCTGCAAAGGTTCAGCAGATCCTAACCAATCTGTTTTCAAACGCCTGCAAGTTCACCAAGAATGGCGTCATCACCGTTGTGGCAAAGGTAGAGGGGAATCAGTTACTTCTCAGTGTCGCCGATAGTGGAATCGGCATGACAGAGGAGCAACAGGCAAAAGTTTTTCAGGCATTCGTGCAAGCGGACAGTAAAACCAGTGTCAACTATGGTGGCACAGGCCTAGGACTCGCGATCGTCAGTAATTTTTGCGATATGTTGGGCGGGAATATTGAACTCACATCCGCCCCCGGAGAAGGCTCGCGATTCGACGTCAGTCTTCCAATTGGCCCAGCGTAAGCTCGCGAAGCCGCTCAAGCACTGCTTCACGCTTTTTAAGATCATCCACTAACTGGCTGTTAGCTCTCCCTAGCGCAGACACCTTGTCCTCAAGACGCGTCAACAAAGACAGGGCAAGAGAAATTACTTCTGCCCGATCATCGAGCGCTTGAGAGTTACTGGGGTCTCGGCTTTCTGCCTGCAAGACCGCAATGAAGGCTAACCCAATTTCGGCTTCTCTTGCTGCATTTGCCTCATCTTCATCGCGGTGCGCCTCGAAATATTGGAGCGCTTGCGCGTAATCTCGCGCCGCCAAAGCACGGATAGCCCGGTCAAAGTAGGTCTCTTCAACGTCAACAACTAGCGCTTCGCAATCACACGCAGCTTCCGCCACTGATTCGGGAATATTGAGCTCAGCAACCGCCACTTGCTCAGTCACAGGCCTTTCCAGTGCACTGTCCACCGCTGCATTTTCAGCTGGCATAGACTGACAGCCTGCTAACGTCAGCAAGGTCAGTGAAAAACCCAATAAAACGGGTGATTTGTGGCGCGCTATCATGAGCGGAGAATACAGACTTTTTCTTGAAAAGTGTGACAAATTTACTCTGGACGCATGTGTGGGAATAAAATGACATCGCGGATCGAAGCTGCGTTAGTCAACAGCATCACGAGTCGATCAATGCCAATCCCCTCACCCGCTGTAGGCGGCAAGCCATACTCGAGTGCACGTACATAGTCGTGATCGAAATGCATCGCCTCATCATCACCCGCGTCCTTTTCAGCCACCTGAGCCCTGAAGCGCTCAGCCTGATCTTCTGCATCGTTCAACTCGCTAAAGCCGTTCGCCAGTTCGCGGCCACCGACAAAGAACTCGAACCGGTCAGTGATATCTGGGTTGTCATCGTTTCGGCGCGCAAGCGGTGAGACTTCAGTTGGATACTCCGTGATAAACGTCGGCTGAAAGAGCTTGTGCTCTGCCGTCTCCTCGAAGATCTCCATGTGGATACGGCCAAGTCCCCACCCTTCCTTTACTTCCACATCAAGTTTTTGCAGAACAGACGCCGCTGACTCGCGGGATTCGAGATCGCTGGATTGCAAATTCGGGTTGTGTTGAAGAATTGCCTCGGTCACGGAAAGTCGCTCGAAGTCCTTACTGAAATCAACAGTGTCGTCACCGCAGGGAATAACAGTTGTTCCCAGAACGTCTTGAGACAGCTCTCTCAATAACTGCTCAGTGAGGTCCATGGCATCGCGGTAATCCGCGTA
>CBFHQN010000113.1:0-6462 GCA_965657765.1 Luminiphilus sp.
CGTGGAGCTTGGATTGGGCGTTTTTCGGTGCGCGCAAAGAACGTGGTCTCAAGCAATATCTCACCGACAAAGCCATGGTCGAAATGGGTCTTCAGGAAAAGATGGAGATGGCAGATTTCGCCAAAATGGAGAAGGTCCGAGCGCGGGCCGATTCTGTCGTTGATAGTTCGGAGACGGCTGAATCGCTGAAGCCTTACTACCGGCAGTTCTGTAAGCGCCCCTGTTTCCACGACGAATATTTACAAGCGTTTAACAATCCCAACGTGACGCTCGTCGATACTGATGGCCAAGGCCTGGAGGCGTTCACAGAGAAAGGTGTGGTTGCCAACGGTCAGGAATTTGAAGTGGACTGCATTGTCTTTGCGACAGGCTTTGAGGTGGGCACTGACTACTCGCGTCGCGCCGGTTATTCCATTACTGGTATCGATGGTTTAACGATTTCGGACAAATGGGCTGATGGCATGGCGACCTTCCATGGCCTCCACACCCGGGGCTTCCCCAACGCATTTTTCTTCGGCCCTCAACAGTCAGGTTTCACTGCGACCTACACGTTCGCGCTCGATGAGAATGCGATGCAGACCGCCTATATTTTAGGAGAGCTCAAGAAACGTGGCGCGACACGGGTTGATGCGTCAGAGAAAGCTGAGTCAGCTTGGATCAACACCATCAAGCGCGTTGCGAGACAAACCGAGGAATTCCAAAAGTCCTGCACCCCCGGTTACTACAACAACGAGGGGCATGTGGAGTTTGAGTCGCAAAATACGTTTTACGGTGGCGGTCCTATTGAGTTTTTCAACTTGATGGAAAAGTGGCGCGAGGCCGGTGACTTAAAAGGGCTCGAAATGTCGTAGCAGTCCACGGTATGGTTTCCCAGTAGTTTCACCGGATTGGAAAACGCATGAGCTGGAAACCCGAAGTCGATGAAATCAAAAAGCGCCGTGAACTTGCTCTTGCTCAAGGCGGCGCTGATGCCGTTGCTAAACAGCACAGTCAAAACCGCTTAACCATTCGTGAGCGTGTCGATCAGCTGCTAGATGAGGGGTCGTTTGAGGAGTTAGGCCCTGTCGCCGGGACGCCTGTCTACAACGAGGCTGGAGAGCTCGTTAGTTACGATCCAGCCAACTTCATTCTGGGTTTTGGCAAAGTGAACGGCCGTCGCGTCATTGTGGGGGGCGAGGATTTCACGATGCGCGGGGGGTCGCCATCACCGGCAGGTCTTCGAAAAAGTGTTTACGCTGAGGATCTGGCGGTTCAGTACAAAGTCCCCTTGATCCGCTTACACGAGGGTTCCGGTGGCAGTGTCGGGGGCACCAGCGGTAAAGGTCCAAACCTTCCTGGCCCTGTGAACGCGCCGTCGCGTTTTCGCTCAGTAGCGCAGGCAATGGCGACCGTGCCAGTGGCTACTGCGGCCATGGGTGCTGTGGCGGGGCTTCCGGCGGGAAGACTTGTCGCTTCGCACTTCTCGGTTATGTCCAAGAGCACCGCCCAAATCATTACCGCAGGTCCCGCCGTGGTCGAGCGAGCCATGGGCGAGAAAAAGACCAAAGATGAGCTGGGTGGCTGGAAGGTGCACGCCAAGAATGGCACTGTCGACAACGGTGCGGAGGATGAGAGCGCGTGTATCGAGGAGATAAAACGTTTTCTGTCCTACATGCCGGACAACACCAATCAGCTCGCTCCGGTCCTTGACTGCGATGACCCGATCGACCGTTGTGACGAGTCGCTGCTCGAGGTTGTGCCGCGTGATCGGCGCGTTGCCTTCGAGATGCGTAAGGTCATCAAAGCGGTGTTCGACAAGGACAGCTTCTTTGAAATGGGGAAAGGCTACGGCCGATCTCAAATCACAGGTCTTGCGCGCCTTAACGGACAGACCGTTGGCGTCTGGGGAAATGACTGTAAGTTCCTCGCGGGTTCAATGACTGCCGATGGCGCACAAAAGGCGCGTCGGTTTATGGAGCTTTGCGAGACCTTTAGTCTCCCGATTATCACCTTGGTAGACGAGCCTGGCTTTATGATCGGCAGTCAGGCCGAGAAAGAAGCGACGATTCGTCACGGGACTTCGGCGGTGCTGACAGCCGCGATGATCACCGTTCCATGGGCGGCGGTGATGGTACGGCGTTCTTTTGGTGTCGCGCAGGCAGCGCATTACGGTCCCGAAGCTTACGTGCTCGCATGGCCATCGGCTGAGAGTGGCCCACTGCCGGTGGAAGGCGGTGTTGCCGTGGCCTTCCGTCGAGAAATCGAGGCAGCACCTGATCCTGACGCAAAGCGCCGGGAGTTAGAGGAGATGCTTGCTGCGAAACAGTCACCTTTCCCCCGTGCGGAGGCGCTTGCCGTTCATGACCTCATTGACCCGCGCGAGACGCGTCCTGAACTTTGCAAATGGTTGGCGCGGGTTCAGCCCTTGCTGCCTGATTTACTCGGCCCGTCGGCCTTCGCCATTAGACCTTGAGACTGGGGGATATATTGATGACAAAGATCGAACTGGAAACCGGTGGTTCTGTCTGGAAGCTTCTTGTCGCAGAGGGAGACGCAGTCGATGAGGGTCAGACCTTGTTCATCCTTGAAGTGATGAAGATGGAGGTGCCTTACGAGGCACCCCATTCAGGTACGATCGCTGCGCTACATATCTCCGAGGGTGACTCGGTATCAGAGGACGACCTGGCAATCGAAATCGAGTAGCTCTCTCTACTGGTATTTCAAACCCCAGCCGTACGGGAATAGCGGATTGGCCGTGTCGTCTGGCACGTCTTCCAACTGCGCTTCTACCTCAGCCATCGATGAGGGCAGCTCGAACGGTAACTTCCCGCTTGGGTTGTGCATGCCAAAGACGATATCCAGCATAGCTTCATCCGATACACCAAACGTCCCGATCAAGGCACTGCTCATATCGTTAAGCTCGGTCAGAACGGCCGGCCGATTTAGATCTACGAGGGTTACGAGCTGACTCACTTCGCTGTAGGACTTGGCTTTGGCAAGGATCTCGTCATTGAAAGCGAGGTTTGTATCGGGGAAGCGCGAGGCTAGCATTTTGTCGAGTGTGCGGTCGGTACCCGCGGGTTGGGTGCCATTGAACACGGTATTCAGGAATAGAAGGACTACATCGGCTTCTTTGGGGGTGTTAACAACATTGCCATAGTTCGCCGCAACGCTGGGCTCTAGACCATCCACGAAAATCCGAGTTTGGGCAGCGAGGGGCAACTGGGCAGTCTTGTTGTCCAGCAACACAACGGCGTTGCGCTGCGCCTGCATGCCAAGCGCTGTGTACTCAGGTAGGTTAACCAGTTCACTGATCGCGGCTTCGTCGACAAACGGCGCCTCAAAAAGGCCGAGGTCGAATTTATTTTTCAGGATTCGACGCACCGACTCGTCGATACGCGCCTCTGAGATGGCACCGCTATTCACGAGATCGACAATGTATTCGGGGTCGCTCTCGCCACCGTACTGATCAACACCAGCCTCGACGGATTTGAGGTATCGCTCTTCGATGGTGAGTACCTCAACACCCCAGATGCGGCCAGTGACAACGCCCCAGTCTGTGCAGACGACGCCTTCGAAACCAAGTTCGTCACGCAATAGGTCGGTCAAGATATAACGGTTGTAGGCCATCGCAACGTCTTCGTCGGTTTGTGCCGTGGGGATGCCGTAGTACGGCATGACAACGCGCATATCGTTCTCGATGGCAGCAATAAAGGGGGCTAGGTGATATTCAAAGTTTTCACCGGGGTATACCTGGCTCTCGCCCGATTTTAGGTGAGGATCCAAGCCATCGAGCTGCGGGCCACCGCCTGGAAAGTGCTTGACCATGGTCATGACGCTTTTGTCGCTAAGACCATTGCCTTGGAAGCCTTTCATGTAGGCAACCGTCATCTCCGCTGACAGTTCGGCATTTGAGCCAAAGGTTCCGAAGTTTCTGGCCCATCGCGGTTCGGTGGCCATGTCACTCATGGGGTGAAGTGCTGTTGTGAACCCCATCGCGCGGTATTCAGCGGCAGCCACCTTACCGAAAGCCTCGAGCATGCTGGCGTCCCGACCCGCAGCGAAGCCTAATTGTGAGGGCCACTTGGAGACACCACCTAGGGTGAAGGAGGCAATACCGCCGCCGCGTGGCACTTCATGCACGGGGTCGCTACTGATGGAGAGGGGAATACCTAGGCGCGTGCGCTCAGCGATCCGCTGTAATTCGTTTAAGCGCTTTGCGATGTTTTCGGGACTAGCGCCACCGTAGAAATTGAAATGCGTGAGAGACTTTCGGCTGATGAGTTCTTCTATTGAGGTGCCGGCATTCATTGCCTCGAGGAACACCCGAAATAGCGGGTCGGGTTCGATCAGCACCGGTGGATGGAACATCTGACCGACTTTTTCTTCGAGGGTCATTTGGCTGAGAAGATCTTCGACGCGATCGGTGGTCGCAACCCGGTAGTCTTCGTAAGGATCCAGCGAGCCGTTGCGGTTCAAATCGCGAAACACTTCACCATCTACGGTGATGGGTTCGCTAATGCTGGTTTGCGCGAGCGACGCTTTAATTTTGCTGATGGGCTTCAAAAAGAGGTTCGTTGCGTACAAGCCTGCTACGACCAAGACAACAACAAGTAGTCTGACGACGATCTTCATTATTTTTATTCCTCGGTGTTCCACCTCTATTCGGGTGTATTCAGCACGTGATCTCTACCGGTAAGGTAATAGTCGAATCTTCAAGCGTCCAATAAAAACTACTGCTGGGAGTAACCGTGTGATGCTGAACCAGACTGCTAAAGAACTTGCGCGTGATATCGGTAAAGGGAAATTGTCCTCGGTAGAGGTAACGGATTTCTTTATAGACCGTATCGAGAAGCATAACTCCACTGTTAATGCCGTTATTGCAGAGCGCTTTATTGATGCGCGCAAGGAAGCGAAACGTGCTGACGAGATGGTTATCCGTGGTGAGCCCTTGGGCGCATTGCACGGTTTACCAATGACCATTAAAGACGCATACGAGGTCACGGGGCTGACTTGCGAGGTAGGGCACCTGCCGTTTAAGGGCCGGGTGTCAGATTCGGACGCGGTGGTGGTAAAGCGCTTAAGAGAGGCGGGGGCCATCATTCTCGGCAAGACCAATACGCCGCTTCATTGCGCTGACCTCCAAACTTACAACGCGATACATGGCACTACCTACAATCCGCACAACGCTGAGCGAACACCCGGGGGTTCATCGGGTGGCGCGGCAGCGGCCTTGGCGGCAGGAATGACGCCACTAGAGTTTGGTAGCGATATCGGTGGATCTATCCGAACACCTTCCCATTTCTGCGGCCTCTTCGGTCACAAGCCTACGTTCGACATTATTCCGCAACGGGGTCACGTACCTCCGGCGCACGGTGCAATGACAACCTCTGCTCTAGGTGTGATGGGGCCACTTGCCCGATCGGTGGATGATCTCGAGTTGGCGTTTGACGTGACCGTTGGCTTTGACTCGAAGCCCGGCGTAGGCGCTGAGCTTGCTTTACCTCCCTCCCGAGTAGAGTCGGTCAAACACTTGCGTGTGGGGCTCTGGTTGGGTGATGACTACTGTCCCGTAGACACTGAGATGCTTGCAGGTATTGAGCGGGCAGGGCAGGCGTTGGCGTCACAAGGCGCAACGGTAAACGAGGCAAAGCCTGACTTTTCGCTCGCCGAGCACCACGAAACCTATCTCATGCATTTATCACCCATCATTGGCGCCAGTTTTGGGCCCGATGAAATTGCGCTTATGGAGCGTATTGCGCGCGACTTGGGGCCTGACGATAAGTCTCATAACGCGATTCAAGCGAGGGGTACCTTATTGCCTCATCGTGAGTGGCTACTTTGGAACGAAATTCGGGCTCACATGGTGGCAAAGTGGGCGGCGTTTTTTGACGATTACGACGTGCTGATTTGCCCCGTAACACCGACGACCGCCATGCCTCATGATCAAGACACACCATTCGGCGCGCGCAAGATCCTAGTCAACGGCGAGACCCGACCCTACTCGGACAATATTGTTTGGGCGGGCGTTGCCACTCTCTGCAGCTTGCCCTCAACCGCTGTGCCTGTTGCTCGGCATAGCGACGGTCTTCCGTATGGTTTGCAGGTCATAGGACCCGAGTACGGCGATCGAACGACGCTGGCTGTTGCGAGGATGCTGGAAGAGGCCGGCTACGTCAGTGCGCTCGCGGACGGCTTTTAATAAGTCGACGCGATGAACACGACGTTGATATTCGTTTGTGTATCAGAGCCGTGCGTTATTGCGCTCCACGCCAAGGGCTATTCCAATTGATCGTTGGGTGCGGAGTGTCGTGACTCTGGTGGCATTGAAGGACCACCTAGGTAAACTGCGTGGGGAGATCAGATAATTCGGGGCTTGCTGATTCATTCGATTCAGCAACTGGGGAGCACACCATGAATACGTCAACAAACGATGCCCAGCAGGGCATGGGTGGATTTTTAGGTTGGGTTGAACGAAGCGGT